>JASHQZ010000321.1 GCA_030038835.1 candidate division FCPU426 bacterium | reverse complement strand
GTTCCAAGACACCTACGTGCCGGCCAACAGCTACCACACCGGGCAATGGATTTCGGAGCTTTATTTCCTGTTTTAAAGATGAAGGGCTTTTTGAACCACAGAGGGCACAGAGAAAGGCATGATGAAACGGTACTCCTTTAAAACATTAACCTTCCTGGCCTTGTTGGCTGCGGTTTCGCCCGCTTGGGCCGGGCATGGCACGCTTTCCTCCACCCTGCGGGACAATTGGATCAACGCGGACGTGGAGGAATTGGCGGCCGCGGGCCTCATCCCCAACCCTGCCCAACCCGTGAGCGAGCTCACCAACCTCCAGGTGGCCCAGTTGACCGCCCAGGCCGGGGAGGTGATCCTGGCCCAGGCCGAGCTGCCGCCGCCATTGCCGGGGGATGCCCCCCAACCCCCCGCGCTTCCGCCCCCGGGCGCGGAGAACCCGCTTGCGCCGCCCTCCGCCCCGGAGCTGCCGGGCGCCCCCGGAGCGGGCCTGCCCCCTCCCGCGGCCGCCAAGAGCGTCAGCGAACTGGTGGAGGAGTTCAAGCAGGAACTGGCGGCCCTGGGGGTGGATTTGCCCCAATTGGAGGACCGGATTTACGCCTTGGAGCACCGCAACGACTCCCTGGCCCAGCAGCAGCAGGAATTCCTCAAGCGCACGGGAACCACGGTGTCGGGGTTTTCCCGGGGTTATTTCTATGATTTCAGGGGCTTCGGGCCCAACGCCTATTACCCGGCGGCGGATTACGATTCCATGATCTTCATGGACATGGACCTGAAAAGCATTCCCGTACCCATGGTGCTTTTCAACGGCGACATCCGCTTTTGGAGGACGGTGGGCTTCTATTACGCGGATCCCCACCCCAAGTACGACCTGCGGTGGATATCCCTCAGCGACTACAACGAATATTGCACGCTCACGGCCGGGGACTTCTTCCAGCATTACACCCCGCTCACCCTTTGGAACAACGGCATCCCGGTTTACACCCTCATCGAACCCCTTTCCTATTACCGCAACCGCAAGGACGTGGAGGAACTGGAGTCCCTCGACCATGAGCCCGACTGGAGGCTCCGGGGCTTCCAAGTTTCCACCGAGATGGGCTGGCCGGGCGACCCCTTCCTGAGCA
This sequence comes from candidate division FCPU426 bacterium, assembly GCA_030038835.1. GTDB lineage: Bacteria > Oederibacteriota > Muellerivitia > Muellerivitales > Muellerivitaceae > JAJPJW01. The sequence continues at coordinate 1,438 of JASHQZ010000321.1, read as the reverse complement.
CCCTGGACTTCCAGGCCATGGCGGGCCCGGTGAAACAGGCCACCGAATACCGTTTCGGCGATTATTACGCCGGCTCCCACGCCACCCTGAGTTTCTTCAACAACAACCTGGAAGTCGGCGGCGTGGGCCTCCTGATTTGGGACGACCCGGACAGCGCCGACACCCCCTACGACCCCAACGACAACCTCACCTGGGCGCGCCAATACCAGATCGGCAGCCTCACCGGCCGCCTCACGATCCCCCTGGACGAGGATTTTTCCCTGGGCGGCAACCTGGAATGCGCCGGAAGCGAGTTCCAGGACGACATCAACGACCCCCAGCGGGAATCGCAGGATTGGGCGGTCCTGGGCACGGGAGCCTTGAACATCCTGGGCCTGCACTTGACGGCCAAGTATTACAACATCGGCCCCTATTTCTACTCGCCCGGCGCGCAAACCAACGCCTTCACGCCCGGCAGCGGCGGAAGCGACTACCTGGCCACGGACGATTTCGGCGAGGATGAGGACCTCATCGGCGTGCTCAACACCTATCCCATCCAAAGCGCCGGGGAACCCAGTTTCGCCCCCTACGACCGCATGGAGGAGAACATGCTGCCTTACGGGGACGCCACCCCCAACCGGGAAGGGGTGGTGGGGGGATGGAACCTCCAGGTCGGCGACCACGGGTGGCTCAACTCCCTGGGCTCCTTCACGGTCCAGATGCAGGAAATCGAGCCCAATTACGTCCTCAACCCGACCTCCACGGGCGTCACGGCCGTGGACGGAAATTCCACCGCCCGCACCTTCAGCGGCTATGAGGCCGGCCTGGTCGTGGATTTCGCCAAGGCCTTTGACTTGAATTCCAAAACCTACCGGATCGCCTTTGATTACAAGGACCAGGTGACGGACCTGGGCGGCAGCCTCCCCGCCTTCACCGTCAACACCCTGATCGCCGCCGCCGACTTTAACGTGCCCGTGGCGGGGTTCGATACGGTGGTGCTTTCCGTGGCCTACGAGCAGGCCCAGGCCAGCGGGGGCGAATACATGCTCTCCGGGGAGGGGGACCCGCCCACCCTGGCCCAATACGCCTTCATCGACACCGACAGCCCCCCCTCCTTCAACTATACGACCTTGAACCTCACCAAGACCGCCTGGGCCTTCGGCTTCCTTTGCCCCTTCGGCAAGACCTTCGACATCCGGATGGACGTGTTCCTCAACCAATACACGGGAAGCGTCGGCGCGGACTCAAACTTCGACCGGGTCGACCAAATTTGGAGATTCACTTATGACGCGCATTTCTAAGATCACCGTCTTTTTCCTGGCGGCCTTCCTGGGGGCCTGGGGGGGGGCTTGGGCCCTCACGGACAGCCACGCGTTCGACCTCGTGCCCGCGGGCGACCCCACCTACGCCCAACTGGAGCAATTGGAGGACACGGGGCTTTTGCCGCCCGGGGCCTCGC
>JASHQZ010000320.1 GCA_030038835.1 candidate division FCPU426 bacterium | reverse complement strand
TGGACTTCCACCAAAGGTTGAAAACCGAGCCGGAAGCCGATGTGGTCTATGGGGTCCAAGGCAGGAGGAAGGGCGGTTTTTTCGAACGCCTTTGGGGAGCATTGTTTTACAAGGTGTTCAACCTCTTGGCGCAGTTCAAAATGCCGGAGAACCACGTTACCGCCCGACTCATGACGAGGCGGTATGTGGACGCCCTCTTGAGGCACCGGGACCGGGACCTCTTTATAGGAGGCGTGTATGAACAAGTCGGGTTCCGCCAAATACCCTATCTCGTGACTAAATTGAGCCATTCGAAGACGACCTATACGGCCAGCAAGAAGCTTTTGCTGGCCGTAAACTCCATGGTTTCCTTTTCGACCTCGCCGCTTTTCGCCATGTTTTGGTTCGGGCTCGCCGTCTTTTTCCTCTCCATTGTCATTTTCATCTGGGTTCTCTACCGATGGCTGGCGGAGTCCATCACTCCCGGCTGGACGAGCGTTTTCGCGTCGATCTGGGTGGTGGGCGGCATCCTCATGTTGTCCCTGGGCGTGATCGGGCTTTACCTCAAAAAGGTCATAGAAGAAGTGAAAGAGCAGCCCTACACGATTGTGAAACGGGTCTACCGGAAATCCTAACTCGGCCGAGCCGGAACCAAAGAGGGTAAGATCTTCAAGTTTATGGGCGAAGCCACGGGTAATAACGCCCGGTCCCTTACCCTCATTGACCGCTTTCAAAATCAGGCTTCGCCTGAGAAAGATAATGAGGGTCATGCGGTTTTCCATGGAGGCCAGAGGCCCCATTTCAATGGAATAAACCGCATAGATCGGATAATCTTCGCAATTTTTTCGGAAAATTTTAAGAATTAAGGGACTAAAAAGCACTTTTTCCTAAGAAAGGACCCCCTAATCATGAAAAAGCGGCGGTTGCCGCTGAAGTTCAAGTGGAAAGGCTTTAGGGATAGGTGTATGATTTGAATCATGGCTTAAGACTTAATGAGGCCAAGGCGCTAGGGTTGAAATAATGGATCAAGCTCATTTGAAGGATTAGGGGGGATCAAAAAATGTCCCAGGAAAACGTATCAAAATCAACGACTGTGGAAGTGACGCGCCCGGTGGGAGCCGATCCGCTCAACCTGAAACTTAAACTCAGTCAGCGCAGTATCGTGCGGCATTTGCAGGGCATTGATTGGGACAAGGGGTCGAAATCCCCCTTGGTGGTTGAGTTCGATCCAACCACCGCCTGCAACCTGGCTTGCCCGGACTGCATCAGCCGCGACCTTCTCAATCAAAAGTTATTCACCCGGGACCGTATCAAAGAACTGGTAAAGGAAATGGTGGACGCTGGCGTCAAGGCCGTTGTCCTAATCGGGGGAGGAGAGCCCATGGCCCACCCCGAGATCGGCTGGGTGATTGAGTATTTTTACAAGAACAACGTGAGATTGGGCCTGACGACGAACGGCCTCTTAATCGACAAACATATGGACTTGGTCGCACAGGCCATGAGCTGGACCCGCGTTTCCATGGACGCGGGAACCACGGGGACTTTTGGCCGTATACGGCCCAACCACGCCAATAAGTCGGAATTCGACAAGGCCGTCCAAAACATGAGGACATTGGCCAAGGTCAAGAAGGGGAAACTCGGCTATTCCTTCATGATCTATTCGGAAGGGAAGTTCGACCCGTCGGATACCAGCCCCCATGGGAATTTTTCCAATATCCCGGAAATCGTCACCGCCGCCAAATTGGCCAAGGATATTGGATGTGACTATTTTGAGATCAAGCCCATGTACGACATCCATCACTATTCGATTCCTCAACAGAGGGAATTGATGAAGGAAGCCAAAAAGCTCATTGCCGAGGCTGCCCGGCTTGAGGACGACAAGTTCCGGGTTCTGCAGGCCACAAAACTCCACGCGGTTTTGGATGGCGAGCCCAACATCGAACCCAAGGACTACACCCGTTGCGCCGTTTCCCAGCTAAGGACTTTGGTAACACCTTCCGGCGTCTATGTTTGCCCTTATTTCAGGGGAAGGCCTGATAAGAGGATCGGCGACGTGAACAACACCTCCTTCCAAGAAATGTGGAACGGGCCAGAACGGGCCAAGGTTATGGAAAAACTGGATCCCTCCGTCGACTGCCGGATGCACTGCATCCGCCATGATTCCAACCTCATCCTGGAAGATATGATCGCAGGGCATACGCCCATCCGTGAGGTTGACGATTTCGATTTCTTTATTTAATTCAACCCATGGAAGACCAAGTGAAGCGCTGGCTGATCCAGTGGCTCCAAAGACGGAACCCGGGTGTGGAAATAAGCGGGGATTCCAAAATTTACGACGATCAACTTGTCGATTCCTTTGGAATCCTTGAGCTTTTACAGGACGCGGAACAGCATTTCTCCATTTCCTTCCGGGACCAAGAACTGCGCCAAAAATTTTTCAGGACCGTTGACGACTTCGCGGGGATGATCGATAAAAAGAAACTAAAAAAATGAACGCCATCCAGCTGGTCGCGGACCGTTTTAGCCGGAGCCGCAACGACCTTTTTTTCGCCTCCCTCGACGACAAGCCTTTTACCTACGCCGATTATTGGAATGTTTCATCGCGGCTCGCGGATCATTGGAAAAACGAAGGATGCAAGACGGGCGATGTCATCGTTTTTTTGGTGCCGAACAATTTCGCCCTGCCTTGCTGTTATTTAAGCTGCGCCATCGGCGGTTTTGTCGCCTGCCCCATCCCCCCCAGCCATCATCCCGATCTCGTCCGCAAACTCATGTCCCTTGTTTCACCGGCCTTGGTGGTGAAGGAGCTTCCCGGTTCCCTCTGGGCGACTGTTTCCGGGCCGGAACCTGATTTCTCCATCGTCACAGACCCCAGCCGCCCTTTCCTTATTTTGTTCACCGCGGGCTCGACCGGAGAGCCGAAGGCGATCTGCCACAGTTTTCACAACATCATCGGAAGCGCCAGGTCCTTTGCCGACCTTACGGAGATGTCGGCCCGCACAAGGCTTTACCACATTTTTCCAATGGCCTACATGGCCGGAATATTAAACTCCCTTTTCGCGCCTTTCATGGCCGGGGCCTCCATCGTGGAAGGACCCATGTTTTCCCCGGCCGCAGTCCTGGATTTCCTGGACCGACCCCTCCAAAGCGGGGTTAACACGCTCAGTCTTACCCCCACCGTCGCTTCGGCCTTGTGCCGGGTTGCCGGAAAGGGCCCGGGAAAGGAGGAGCTTCGCTCCAAGGTGGCCCAGGTGCAGTGCACCTCGGCCCCCATTCCAAGGGCCTTGCAAGAGGAGTTCCTAGAATTATTCGGGATCCCCTTACGGAACTGTTACGGCATGACCGAACTGGGGGGGCCCTTGACCTTTCAGGAGGAGGAAGACGCGAAGCAACTCCGGGATTGGGGCGTCCCGATGAAGGGATTGGAAATATCGCTCCGGGGTAAGGAAGGCCAGGATTTATATATCAAGTCCCCTTTTACCATGTTAGGCTACCTCCAAGATGGCCGGTTGTCGTCCCCCCTGGATGAAGCGGGTTTTATGGATACCGGCGACCTGGCGGAAAAAAATGGCGAAAAAGTTCGAATTTCGGGCCGCAAGAAGGACATCATTATCCGTGGTGGGGTCAATGTTGCCCCGGCGAGGGTGGAGACGGTCTTAGGTGTCATGGACGAACTGGAGGAGGTGGCGGTGGTTGGAGTGCCACATCCTTTTTGGGGTGAGGCCATCGTCGCCTGCGTCGTTCCGGCACCCGGCTATTCCGACGTATCCACCAAGGTCGCCCTATTCAGCCGCCGGAACCTGTCCCCCCACGAGCGCCCCGACCAAATCGTTATCATGAAGGAAATCCCCCGTACGTTCATCGGAAAACGGGACGTGAAGAAACTTCGGGAGGCGGCTGTTTCGGACCTCGAAACGGGCAAGGCCGGTGGAAAATGACCATTAACACGGACCGAATCAGGCCAGACGAGGGCCGTTTCGCCTTTGTCGGTGGAACCTACGTCGAGTCCACGGGTGACGCGGTCGTGCAACGCCGAAGCCCCGTGGATGGCAGGGAACTGCCCGGCATCCGCTCTTGCACTCCCGGTGACGTGGACAAGGCCGTCCAGGCGGCCCGCCGCGCCTTTGAAGCCAAGGACTGGCGTGGCAAAACGGCGGATGAAAAAAAGAAGATCCTCTTTAGGTTCACCGACCTCCTCCAAAAGCATTCCGCCGAATTGGCGCTCCGGGACGTGCTCAGCATGGGAAAGCCCATCCGGGACTGCCTGAACAACGATATCCCGCTGGCCATCCAATGCATCCGGTGGTACGCGGAGGCCATGGATAAGATGTATGACGCATGCGCTCCACCCCATCCCGGTGCCATTGCCACGATCACGAGGGAGCCCATTGGAGTGGTGGCCGGCATCACGCCTTGGAATTTCCCCATGGAAAATGTGGCTTGGAAGATCGGTCCGGCGCTGGCGGCGGGAAATTCGTTGATCCTCAAGCCCGCCGAACAGGCGACTTTCAGCGCGCTTTTTCTTGGGAAGCTGGCCCAGGAAGCCGGGATTCCCGATGGAGTATTGAACATTCTTCCCGGAAGGGGCGACGTCACCGGAAAAGCCCTGGCCCTGCATCCCGACGTGGATGGTGTCTTCTTCACGGGTTCCACCGCCACCGGCAAGGATATCCTGACCTATGCCGGCCGATCCAACATGAAGCGGGTGGCCATTGAAAGCGGTGGGAAAAGCGCCTTCCTTATCCTGAAGGATTGCCGGCACTTGGACGAGGCCGCCCAGGCGCTGGCCAAAAACATTTTCTTCAACCAAGGTCAGATATGTTCCGCCCCCTCACGACTCATCGTGGAGTCCAGCGTTCAGCAAGAGGTCCTGGAGAAGCTCCTACGGCTTATTCCCGCCTATCAACCGTCCAACCCGTTGGAGGAAGCCACGACCAGCGGGGCCATGGTGGATCATCCCCATTTGGAAGGTGTTTTGGGCTACATCTCGGCCGGCCGGAAGGAAGGGGGCCGCTTGCTGGTGGGGGGAGACCGGGTAGAACCGGTCAAGGGAGGCGCTTACATGACCCCCGCCATTTTCACCGGCGTCAAGAACGACATGCGGATCGCGCGGGAGGAAATCTTCGGACCTGTCCTATCGGTCCTCACGGTGAAGGACGAACAGGGGGCCGTTGAAACATCGAACGCGAGCCCATTCGGACTGGCCGCTGCCGTTTGGTGTGACGACATTAACCGTGCCCATCGGGTCGCCCGGGCCCTGCGGGCCGGGACTATTCATATCAACTGTTACGGCGAGGACGACATCACGGCCCCTTTCGGGGGGTTCAAGCAGTCCGGCAACGGCCATAAGGAAAAGTCCCTGGATGCTCTGGATGCTTATTCGGAGAAAAAGACGACTTGGCTTAAACTGAGGGAGGACTAAGGGGGCGTTGGCGTTGAAGCCCCAATCCTCTTGGAGTTCCATGCTGGAACAATCGCCGGTATCCGAGTGCCCCGACCTCCGAGTGTGACGGTTTTTTTTCCAGGGTTGAATCCTTGCCGCTGGCTGTCCGAAAGGCCTGACTTTGAGCATTCCCTTCAACAAGCCTTACTTCTGCGGTAAGGAACTGGAATACATCCGCCAGGCGCACGCCAATTGGCACCTCTCGGGGGATGGACCCTTCACCCGGAAATGCCACGGCTGGTTGGAGAACCACGTGGGTTGTCCCAAGGCCCTCCTGACCCATTCCTGCACGGCGGCGCTGGAAATGTCCGCCCTGCTTCTGGACTTGAAGCCGGGCGATGAAGTCATCATGCCTTCCTACACCTTCGTTTCCACGGCCAATGCTTTCGTGTTAAGGGGGGCGGTTCCCGTTTTCGTGGATATCCGCCCGGACACGCTTAATCTTGATGAAACCAAGGTGGAATCCGCCATTACCTCCAAAACCAAGGCCATCGCGGCGGTCCATTACGCGGGAGTCGGGTGTGAGATGGACATCCTCCTGGAAATCGCCCGCCGCCGCCATTTATGGATGGTGGAAGATTCGGCCCAAGGCATCGGTTCCCGATATAAGGGGAGCCCGCTGGGAAGCTTAGGCCATTTGGGCGCCCTGAGCTTCCATGAGACCAAAAACATCATCTCGGGTGAGGGCGGGGCACTTTTGGTCAATGAGGAGGGATTCTCGGAAAAGGCGGAGATTATCCGGGAAAAAGGGACCAACCGGATCAAGTTCCAAAAAGGGAAGGTCGACAAATACACTTGGGTGGATATCGGTTCTTCCTATCTTCCCAGCGAGCTGGTGGCGGCGTTTCTTTGGGCCCAATTCGAGGGCTTCGATTCCATCATGAAGCGGCGTATGGACCTTTGGAAGGCTTACCATCGGGCTTTCGCGGACGTCGAGGCGAAGGGACTGGTGCGGAGGCCCGTCATTCCCGAGGAATGCCAGCATAACGCCCACATGTATTATCTGTTGCTGCCAAAGCCCGAAAAACGCAAATCGTTCCTAGAGGGCCTCAACCAAAGCGGCATTAATGCCGTGTTTCATTATGTGCCGCTTCACAGTTCCCCGGCGGGTCAAAAATACGGGCGGGTAGCGGGCCCCCTTGACGTGACGGTAGAAATGAGCGCCCGTATCGTGCGGCTGCCGCTTTGGATCGGAATGGAAAACGAGCAGGAGGCCGTCATCGACAAGGTCCTGGCAGAGATCAAAAAATATTAGGGAAACCCTTACTCTGTTTTGGGCGTCTTGGCTTTTTTACGGAGGAGGCCCAAAGGACTTCGGATTGTTCCAAGGAATGCCGCATCAGGGCAAGGTCCGGTGAGGGGGGTGGGCTTTTCCGGAAAAACCAGCGGAAGAAAACAAAAAGACTGAGGGCCAAGACGATAAAACCATCCCAAAGGGTTGTGCCAGCACGGTAAAGGGGCACTTCCACTTCGAACTCGTTATCGATTTTGAAACCAGACCTTGCCGAGATCAAGGCGATTTCCTGGGCGCAAGAATATTTCACCCCCTGGTAATACCTCAAGATGGGCTTGAGGGTCTTGACCTTCAGTAATCTCAGGCCCGATTCCACATCCCTATATTTTTTGCCGGAAAGCATCGAGTTGGTCCATGTCAAAAACCGGTTTCCCCAGATTTTGTAGACCGGGTAAACCGAAAAATTGCGCCGGGTCAGCACGACGTCGGCTTTCCGTCGGGCCATATGACGCACCAGCTCCGGGATATATTCGGGTTTGTGCTGGCCGTCCGCGTCAATAGTGACGACGATATCCTCGGGGCCGACGAGCCCTTTTTTTACCAAGTACAAGACAAAAAGAAAACCCTGCTTCAAGGCTCCCGCCATTCCGCCGTTCACGGGCAGGTCGACGATAAAGGTGTATTTCCGTTTTTGGGCGAAGCCCCGCAGGAGCGCAGGGCTCTTGTCGCGGGAGCCGTCGTTGACGCACACCAAATAATCCGCCCGGCTGGCGATGCGCGGGAGAATGTTCCCCAGGGAATTTTCCTCGTTATAAACAGGCAGGACGACAATGGTCTTGGGCAAGAGGAACCTTCCCGATAAGGTTTTTTTTCCGGGTCTTCGTCCAATCAGGAAAGAGGGTCCGGTCCCAGCCTCAGCAAAAAGGCGCGGCCCAGGTATTTCAAGAGGGTGGGCAAGCCCAGTTTGGATTGGCCGCGGGCGCGGTCCACGAACTCGATCGGGATTTCCACCACCCTTAAGTCCGCTCGGTAGCAGCGATAAAGAATCTCCGAGACCGTGAAGGGGTCCCGGGCCGCCAAGGTTCCCGCCTTGATTTTTTCCAAGGCTTTTTTCGAGAAGGCCCGGAAGCCCGAAGTCGGGTCCTTCACCTTGAGCCCCAGGACGAATTTCAGGTAATGGCGCGCGAAGTTGCTGGTCCATTGGCGGTGGAAGGGGCGGTCCATGTCCTTCCCTCCCGGGATATAGCGGCTGCCGATCACCACGTCCGCTTTCCCGGCGGCCAGAGGCGCCAGCAGGGAAGGGATGAAGCGGGGCTGATGGGAAAGGTCGGCGTCCATTTCCACCACCGCGTCGGCGCCCATCTCAAGCGCCCTCACGAAGCCGTCCCGCCCCGCCCAACCCCGGCCCTTGACGGATCGGTCCCGTAGCAAAAGTTGGAGCCTTTTATCCCTTCGCATGAGTTTTTTGACCTCCTCGAAGGTCCCGTCGGGGGAGGAGTCATCCACCACCAAAATCCGCGCCTGGGGAAGGTGTTTGTGGAGAAGTTTGACGAGTTCGGCGATGTTGGCCCGCTCATTGTAGGTGGGCACCATGATAACGGTTTTCAACGGATTCAACTCCAGTCGGCATTGAAGTGGAGAAATTTAACCCTATTTGAAATAGTCGTTAGCGGTCGGGTTTTAGCAATGGGAAAAAATCGGCCACCGGACGACTAACGACTGACAGCTGAAAGCTGCCGTTCCACTGCGGCCAGCATATCCCTTTCCTTCAGGTTGTCCATGCAGGAAACCTTTTGGCTGCATTCTCCCTTGTAATAGTCCTGGCAAGGGAGGACCGGAAGCACCTTTTCGCCGCGCCCGTAAAGATCGATTTCGGCGTCGGAAGTAGGCCCGAAGTAAGCCACCAGACGCTTCCCCAGGGCAACGGCCACGTGCAGGGCCAGGGTATCGCCGGTCACCATGACGTCGCACAAGTCCACGAGGGAGGCGAATTGGCGCAGGCTGTTTTCCGTGCCGGTGGCCAGGCAAAGGCCCTTCAACTTTTTCGTCAAAGCCGGCATGAGTTCGCGTTCCTCCGGGCCGCCGTAAAGAAGAATCCCCAGTTTAGGATGTCTTTTCTTCAAACGCCGGGCCAGCCATTCAAAGCCCTCTAGGCGCCAGCGCTTCATGGGCCAACGTCCGCCCGAACCGATGTTGAAGCCGACCAGCTTCTTGAACATGGACAACCGGTTTTTCCTGGCGAAACCATGGAAGGCCCATTCTTTTTCTTTCGGGGTCAGGACCAGTTGGGGCACTTCGCCCTTATACTGGAGTCCCCCGATATGGAACAAGTGTTCCTGGTAAGTCTTTTGATTGGAACGCTTGGCCGTGTCGAAGATGCCCATCTCGAACCATTCCTCGGCAGCGGCTTCCAGGGGAATGATCGAACCTTCCTTGGAAAGCCCAAAGCCCTTCTTGGACGGGCTGTTGGCCAGCGCTAGGATGGCGGCGGCCTTGCGGCCCATGTCAAAGTTGAAGGCCCGCCCAAAGGAAACGGAGCCTAAAAGCCCCGGAAGGGCCGGGTCAACGGCGAGCAGGACGTCGATATAAGGGTTTTTTTCAAGGAGGGGCTTGGACGAGGCTTCCGTTACCCACCAGACGGAAAGGCCCCCGTCGGAGGACTTTAAGGCCGGCAGGATGGAGGTGGAGCGCAACACGTCCCCGGCCGCGTCCAACTTCACGATCAAGACTCGCTCCTTCACGGGCTCGTAACGGGGGCAGTCCCGGCACACGACGCCTTCGGCCTTGTGGGGCGCGCAAGGCTTCTCGCCGGTGAAATGGCGGCAATCCGGCCGGTAAAAAACCATTTAGGGCTGCTGTCCGGGGGCGGAGGGAAGGGGATGGAACACGGAAACCTTGTCCGTTTCGACGGCCACCAGGTCCCCCTGGGGCGTGATACTCAAGGCGGTCGCCCCCGAAAGAGGTTGGGGATTTTGCAAGTCGCCCTGGACCAGGCTGCCCAGTAGCTTTCCATCCAGGCTATAAGCGCGCAAGAATTTACCATCCAAGGAAGACACGTAAAGGATCTGGTGCGCCGCGTCCAAGGCTTCGGCCTGGGGAGGGGCGCCCAGGGAAATGTCCTGCAGGAAGTGCCCGTCCGTATCCAGAACCTGGATACGGTTGTTGTCGCGGTCCACCACATAATAGCGGCCCTGGCCGGCTACCACTTCATAAGGGCTGCTAAATTCGTTTTTGCCCGAGCCGTGCGACCCCCAGGTTGCCAGCACAACGCCGGAAGGGGCAACCTTCACCAGCCGATGGCTGCCGGTGTCGGCGACCACGAAATTGGACCCGTCCCAAGCCACCCCGCGGGGACCGTAGAAACCCTTACCGTTTAAGTCCACCTGGGGCAAGGCTTTGTCCTCGGAATCAAAACCCCGGATAAGGGTATTCCACGTATCCATGACATAAAAACTTCCGGAAGGGCCGGCCGTAAGGCAGGACAACTCGCTGAGGGTCGTTGGCCCGGCCTGTTTTTGGCCTATTTCCTCCTGGAAACGGCCTTGGGGGTCGAAAACCAAGAGGCGTTTGTTCCCCTGGTCGCTTAGGACTATACGCCCGTCGGGAAAGTCAAGGATGTCCCAGGGTTTGAAAGCCCCGCAGGTCTGGTTCCCGCCGTTGAACTCCAGCGTTTCCTTCACGAAGATTTGTTTTGAGGTAACGGCCTTGTTGAGGACTAGGGAAGTCAATTCGGCCAAGACGAGGAAGGCGAGGAAAGCCAGGATGACGGTGATCACTTTGCCGGACCGGCGGGGTTTGTGCCCTCTTTTTTTATTCGCCGAAGATTTCCGCTTTTTTAATTTCACCATAGTTCCCCCGAATGATTGGTTTGAAAGCCTTGGACTCAAAAGAGCCCTCAAGATAACACGCCGGAAGGGGATTTTCGCCTTGAAATTGGGGTGGGGGTCTTTTCAAAAGCCCTGGAAATGAAAAAGGAAATTGGGGTTGCGGCACAAAGGCCTTTTTTTAATCCATGAACCGGTAACGGATCAGGCAAAAAAGGGCCACAAACCCATCCCGCCAGGTGATTTTCTTTC
>JASHQZ010000319.1 GCA_030038835.1 candidate division FCPU426 bacterium | reverse complement strand
GCCATGAACGAGGGACGGCTCAACCCGGAACAGGTCCGGGGCTGGATCGTGAACCGGTTCTACTACCAGAGGAATATCCCGGTGAAGGACGCCGCCATCCTCTCCAACTGCCCCCTGCGCGAGGTGCGGCGGATGTGGCTTCACCGCATCAGCGACCATGACGGGCTCAAGGAGGGGGAAGGGGGCATCGAGAACTGGCTGAGGCTGGGGGAAGCCTCCGGCATCCCCCGGGAAGACCTGCTTTCGGGCAGTGGATTGCTCCCCCAGGCCCGGGCGGCGGTGGATTCCTACGTCGCCTTCGCCCGCGCCAAACCCTGGCCCATCGCCGTGGCCTCCTCGCTGACCGAACTTTTCGCGCCCGACCTCATGAGGAACCGCATCACGGCCTTCGAGAAGCACTACACCTGGGTTCTACCCTGGGGGTTGGATTATTTCAAGTCCCGCGTCACCCAGGCCCGGGTAGACTCGGACCAGGGACTGGAACTGGTCTTCGCCCATTGCGGCACCCGCGACCTCCAGGAGGAGGCGGTCAAGGCCCTGCAGTTCAAGTGCGGCCTCCTGTGGGACCTGGTGGAGTCAGTGGCCCAGGCCTATGGCGGTGGGGCTTGAGGAACGACCTGGCGCCCCGGCTCTCCGACCGGGCGAGGCTCCGGAAAGAGGAGGCCACGGGCCGCTGGATCCTGCTGTTCCCCGAGGGCCTGATGAACCTCAATGAAAGCGCCGCCTCCATCCTCCGGCTTTGCGACGGGCGGAACATATTGGGGGAGATCCTCCAAAAGCTCTCAATGGAATTCAACGCGCCCGTCGATTTCCTGGCCGGGGACGTTGAAACGACCCTCCAAAAAATGGAGTCCAAGGGACTGATCCAATGGAACGAGCCCCAGGAAGCGGTCCCGGCCCCGGAATTTCCGACCTCCCCGGGAACCGCGGCCGTGGGCGGAAGCGCCGCGGACGGATACCGGCCCCTGGGTCTCTTGGCCGAACTCACCTACCGCTGCCCCTTGCACTGCCCTTATTGCTCCAACCCGGTTTGGGACAAATCCAGGGCCGGGGAAAAGGAGTTGACGGGTGAAAAATGGAAGGAAGTCCTCGCCCAGGCCAGGGCCTTGGGGGTCCTGCACGCGCTTTTTTCCGGGGGGGAGCCCCTCCAGCGCGCCGACCTGGAGGAACTCGTCGCCCACGCGCATCGCCTGGGTTTCTATACCAACCTTATCACCAGCGGCCTGGGGTTCTCCCCCCCGAGGGCCGGGGCCCTGAAGGAAGCCGGGTTGGACAGCGTGCAGTTGAGCTTCCAAGCCGCTGAGGAAGCCCCGGCCGACGAGATCGCGGGCATCAAGGCCCATGCCCGCAAGCTGGAGGCCGCCCAGGCCGTCCGCTCCGTGGGACTACCCCTTACGGTCAACATCGTGCTCCACCGGGACAACATCGGGCGGGTGGAGGAGATCATCACCCTGGCCGAAAGCCTTGGCGCGCACCGGCTGGAACTGGCCAATACCCAATACTATGGCTGGGCTTTCCGCAACCGTTCCCGCCTCCTGCCAACTCGCGAGCAAGTTCTGGAATCCTCCCGGGCGGCCGCCAAGGCCCGGGAGCGCCTCCGGGGCAAAATGGAAGTCCTTTACGTCATCCCCGATTACTTTTACGACCGGCCCAAGCCCTGCATGAACGGATGGGGAAGGCGCTATATCACCGTGAATCCCTATGGCAATGTTTTGCCCTGCCCTACGGCCTACTCGATCGGAAACTTGAAACTGGAAAACGTGAGGGAAAAGGGATTGGACTGGATCTGGAACGAGAGCGAATCCTTCAACCGTTTCCGGGGCACGGAGTGGATGCCCGAACCCTGTTCTTCCTGCGACTTGAGAGAGGTGGACTTCGGCGGCTGCCGCTGCCAAGCGGCGCTTTTGACGGGAAACCCCGCCGCCACCGACCCGGCCTGCGGCCTCTCCCCGGACCGGCCCAAGCTGGAAGCCGCCTTGGAGGCCCCGGGAACCGCTTTTTGGGATTATCGGCAGAATCCCTGAACCGGGTTTAAGCTTCCTTCAAGGCGCTGGATCCTTCCCTTTCCCGGTCCCGGAAAACCCAAACCATCGCCAAGCTTCCCGCCAAGCAGAAAAGACCGCCTAACTGAAGAGCCGTGCCCGAACCCCAACGGGACGCGAACCAGCCCAAAGCCAGGCTTCCCAAGGGCATGCCGCCCCCGAAGAAGGACGCCCAGAGGCCCATCACCCTTCCCCTCATCTCGTTGGGCGAGGAAGTTTGGAGAAGACTGTTCGAGGAAGAGAAAAAGAGGGTTAGGCCGAAGGTGGCCCCGAAAAGCAGGAGCGCCGCAGGCAGGATCCGGTGTTGGAAGCCCAGCAGCAGGATGAAAAAAGCGAACTGCCCGACGCCCCAATAGAGGTTGGATTCCCGGATGTGGTCCCGCCCGCCCGAGGCGATGTAAAGGGCCGCCAGGCAGGATCCCAGCCCGCCCAGCCCCAGGAGCCAGCCGTAGTCCCAGGCGCCGCCCCCCAGGTTTTCGGCGGTGAAGGCGGCGGTCTGCGAGACGTAGGACCAGCCCCCCGCGCTCACCACCAGGATCAGTCCCAGGGTGCGGGAAAGCACGGGCCTTTCCAGCACATAGGCCAAGACTCCGCGGTCCGTTTCCGGGCCGGTCTTGCCGGGCTTTTCCCGGGGGGCGGGGCGGATAAGGCTTAAGGCATAGGCCACGGCCAAAAAGCTCAACGCGTCCAAGAGGAAGCACCAGGCCGCGCCCGCCTTGGCCATCAAAAGGCCGCCCACCGAAGGCCCCAGGACCCGCGCCACGTTGACCATGGCGCTGTTGAGGGAAATGGCGTTCACCAGATCCCGGTGGCCCACCAATTCCACCATCAAGGACTGCCGGGCGGGCATCTCAAAGGCGGCGGCCACGCCCCACAACAGGGAGAAGAGGGCCAACAGGGGATAACCCAGGCGGCCGGTGAAATCCAAAAGCGCGATCAAGGTGGAGGAAGCGAAAGCGAACCAGGTGGTGGCCTTGAAGATCCCCAAACGGGGCAGGCGGTCGGCCAGGGTGCCCGCATAGGCCGAGATGAAAAGGGGCGGCAGGGTATGGAGGGAAAAGGCCAACCCCAACAGGAACCGGGAATGGGTCATCTGGAAAGCCAGCCATCCCACGGCCGCGGTCCTCGCCCAAGTGCCGATGAGGGAGACCATCTGGCCCAGGTAGAAATAGCGGAAGTAGGGGACCCTCAAGGCGGAAAAGGTGCCGGAAAAACCGGGGGTCTTTTTCATGCGGCAATGATAACCCAAAAAAGATTTTGCGGCGGGGTGAACCCGGGCAAAACCACCGTTGGCCGGCCGGGAAGCCTTGCGGGGTTAGGCCGGGTTAACGGGCCTTGTTCTTGACCTCGTGGACCGTCACCAGGCAGGACACGGATTTGAAATAAGGCTTCTTGCCCAATTGGGCGTCCCCGATGCTGAATTCCAGGACCCGCAATTCCGCGTCAAAGCCGGGATAATGGATGATCCGGTAGGGGCCCCTGTCCTCGGGCGTCCCCGGACCCGGGCGCAGGGGCCGGGGCTCAAAGTTGTCGTCGGTACGGAAATCCCCGGCGGCCAGTTCCCGCAGGGTGGGGACATCGGCGTTTTCCTTGGCTTGGAGGAGGTCCTGGCCCTCTTCGTCGCTGGAAAAGGCGAACATATAACCCTGGGTGCCGTTGTCGCCCGTTTCCGTCGTGATTTGCAGGTAGAGGCCGTCCCAAACCTTGATGTAAAATCGGGTTTCATCCCCCGAGGGAAGGGCTGGAAGGCCCTCGGCCTGGTCGCCTTTCAAGGTGAGGTAAACCGAAGCCGCGCTCAAGGAATCCTGGGGCCTGTTTTGGTCGAACTTGGCGATCACCCGGTTGTCGTCATCGGCCAAGGCCCGGCCCGCAGGCCCAAGGCATAACATCCCAGCAACAGCCATCCCCGCCAAGAGTCTTGTTTTCATAGTTCCCCCTTTTTTGAAAGGTTTAAGCCTATTAAAGTCCATGAAGGACGTTAATTAAAGCCTGGCGATCTTGCAAGGAGCATTGGGGCTGGAAAATCCTTAGAAAACGATTCGAGGGAATTGGGAAAGTCTTTACCCAAATTAAACACGTATTTCACCACCCGGTGTTTCCTTCCGACGGGCCGCCCTGTAGGGTAAATCCAAGGACTTTTAATCAAGGCTAGGAGGAACTTATGACGACGAAGGCAAGGCCCATACCGGAGGGCTATCACAGTGTCACACCTTATTTGGCCATCGACGGCGCCGCGGAGGCCATTGAGTTTTACAAGAAGGCTTTCGGCGCCAAGGAAATTTTCCGCATGCCCGGCCCGGACGGGAGGATCGGCCACGCCGAAATCCAGATCGGGGACTCGCGGGTCATGCTGGCCGACGAGAACCCGGAAATGGGAAACCAGTCGCCGAAGTCCATCGGGGGATCGCCGGTGGGCTTCATGGTCTATGTGGAGGATGTGGACCGCGTGTTCCAGCAGGCCCTTGCGGCCGGAGCCAAGGTTTTGCGGCCCTTGAAAGACCAGTTTTACGGGGACCGTTCGGGGAACCTGGAGGATCCCTTTGGCCATAAGTGGACCCTGGGGACCCATATCGAGGATGTGGCGCCCGACGAACTGGAAAGGCGCATGAAGGAAGCCATGGAGGCGGAAGCGGTGCTGGATTAAAACCACCCGGAGAAAAAGCCTTCCCCCTGGAAAGGGGGAAGGCTTTTTTATTCGGGACTATTCACTAGCCGTAACTGCGCGCAAAGACAAGAACAACAAAAATCATTTGGCCACAGATGCATAGGATACATGAGATAAAAGTCTAAAGACTAATTCCATTTATCCCATGAATCTGTGGCTAAAAAGGTTTTGTCTCTTTTTCTTTAAATTTTTTAAATGTTGTGACGTCAACAGCATAGTTCTCTTTTTATTTTTCATTCGTGGGGACGGGCGTCGGGGACGACAAACCGGAGATGGATTTTTCGTAGTCGTCCAGCATCCCGGACAGCTGGTCCATCTGGTCCTGGGTGAGGCCTTGCTGCTGGTTTTGTTGGAGGAAATTTTTGAGAGCCTGGTGGAAGTCGTGGCGCAATTGCTTGGCGGAGGCCCATTCCTCTTTGGTGCCTTTCCCTTGTTTTTGGGCGGACTCGAAAACTTGGTGCAGGCGTTGATCACGGGCTTTGAGGGAATCGGAGGGAAGGAGGGCTTCCGTCGGGCTAGGGCTGTCTGAGCTGTTTTCGGCGGTGGGCGTTGGGGGCAGGGGCGTGGGGGTCGGGGTGGGCGGCGGGACGGGAGTAGCCGTGGGCGTCGCGGGGGGCGGGGAAGCCACCGGAGTGGACCCGGCCACGGCCGATTTGTACCCGGAGTTGGGGGAACGGCTGTTCCAATAGGGATGGCTCTGGCTGGGAGCGGGGGCCGAATAGGAGCCGGGGGAAGGAAAATCGGAGGAAGTCTGGGCGGTGAAGTCCCCCCCGCCGCCCGGAGCGGGGGCTTGGGCGAAAGCGCCGCCCGTTTGTTGGTTGAGCATACGGATGAAGCGGCCGCTGTCATCGGACATTTGCTGCAGCTCCAGGATCTCGTCGGAGCTCAAGTCCAGGGCATTGTTCTGGCTGAAGTCCGATATTTCCGCGTCGCGGACGGATTGGATGCGCTGCTTCCCCAGGAGAGCCTGGTCCGGCGAGACGTTGCCGGCCTGCACGGCGTTGCGCAGGACGTTTTCCTGGTCCTTCAGGTTGAACTGCAGGACGGTGATGAACAGCAGGCGGTCGCCCGTGGAATTGAAGTCGTAGCTCCAATCGCCCTCGAAGGCCTGCACCCAGGCGTCCCGGCGCTGCAGGGCGTCGCCGATGGCGGCCGAGTTGCCGTTCAGCAGGGTTTCCAGGTAGGCGGCCTGGTCCACGGTGAGGTCGTGGGTGGGGTTGTTCACCCGGAATTTCAAGGAAAGGCCGCGCACCAGTTCGTCGTTTTCCGCCAGTCCCACCACCATGGGGGGCTCAAAATCACCGGTCTTTTGGGACTGCCCGATCTGGTTGAGCTGGGATTCCACTTCCTGCTCGATTTGGTCGGCGTTGGGCGCGGATTCGGAGGGTTCCTGCTGGACCACGGTCTGTTTGACGCCGCAGCCCTGCTGGAAAACGGCCAGGAACAAGGCAAAGAGGGCCAGTGAGGGTAAAAACGCAGCGCGTCGCATAAAAATCCCTTTATAAGAATGGCTTATATTACTAGAAGTTTGGAAAGCCGGTAAATGCAAAAGGGCGCTTAAACCAGCCGTTTCATCGCCCAGCCGAACTTTTTTTTGCCCTGGTCCATGCATTGGTCGAAGACCGCCTTGGTCCTCAGGAAACTGTACCGCTCGTCGGCGGCCTTGGAGGCGTAAGGCTCCTTGTCCACCACCGCCGAAATGAGGAAGCGGACCTTGGAGGAAGCCAGGTGGGCCAGCCATTCCACGTATTCGTTCTCCACGGCGAGGGTCCGGCCGAAGCGGCCGGCGTATTCCTCCAGGTGCTCGTCGTTGAGGAGGGCCTGGCCTAGGAGCGCCCAAATGAGGTTGCGGGCCCGGCGCAGGTAGGCGTATTTCTTCTCGCCCTTCTCCATGATCTCGCGGATCAGCCGGGTCAGGCGGTAATGGACCTTGTAACAAAGGACGACCTTCTTGAAGTCGGCCCGGAGGCGCTCCGGGCTGAACACCTCGTTGTAGTCCTTCTCCTCCTCGAAGACCTCCTGCAGGCGGGACATCTTGTCCAGCTCCCCGTCCGAGGCCAGGTAGGTCTGGGCCAGTTTGAGCAGCTCCACGGCCTTGCCTTCCTTGATTTCCATCTCCTCCAGGTCCTCCAGCCGCAGGTTGGAGAAGGCCTTCTCCTGGCGCTCATAGTAAAGCCCCAAGTCCTCCCGCAGCTTGTCCTGCAGCTCCAGCTGGATCATGTCGTTGGCGTGCAGGTTCCAGGGCTTGACCGGGTTCTGGCGGTTGTTGTTGATGGCCACTTCCAGCACGAACTCGTTGCGGGCGTCGGTGATGATCTTGCACATGACCCATAGCTCCCCCAGGGCCCCCTCCCGCTCCTTCAAGGCGGGGTCGCTGCCGTGGTCTTTGAGGAAGCGGTCCAAGGTGGTGATGCTTTGGGCGCCGTTCAAGAGCCGGGGCTCGGTGAGGACGAAACGGTCCTTTTCCCGCTCGATCTTCTCGGCGTAGAGGGTGACACCGTTGTGGTGGAAGGCGAAAACCGCGGGGTCGGCCTCCCCCCTCCCCGCCAGCTTCTCGAAGGCCTCGTAAAGGGAGCGGTTGGTGGGGGCGTCCTCGGAAAGGCTGGCCCGGATATTGCGCTCGAAGAAACGGTAGTTCATTTCCTTGAACATGCCGTGCAGGTCCATCAGGCGGGCGAAGCTGACCCACATGGCCTCGCCGCCCGGCCCGCTGCGCTCCAGGGTTTGGGCCACGTGCAGGGGGTACCGGTGAGTGACCCTTTGGTGGGCGATGGCCCCCAGCTTTTTGCTTTCGGCGGAGAGGAATTGGAACACCATGGTCACGGGCCGCCCGAAAAACTGGTCGATGAGGTATTTCTTGCTTTCCAGGTCCTCCCGGAGCTTTTCGTACACCATGCTGCGTTCGGCCTCTTGGGGGTCGCCGTTGAAGACGGGATGGATGAAGACCCGGTCGATGGCGCCCTGGTAGTTGAGCATCTGGTGTTTGAGCTGCAGGAAGAACTGCTCCTCCTGGATGCCGGGAGGGGCCTGGCCAAAGACCCGGTCCATTCCCACCTCCACCAGGCGCTGGAAGGGCACGCGGAAGAGGATCGGGGCCTGCGACCAGCGGAATTGGAACAAGTAGAGGTTTTTCAGCTGGGGATCGACGTGGAAGGCGTCCACGCCGTATTCGTTGCGTCCCCAGAAAACCTGCCGGGCGGCCTCGTCCCGGGGCAGCTTGAATTCCTTCTCCAGGTATAGGAGGGCGAAGGCGTTGTCGGCGACCACGTCGGGGATTTCTTGGTAGGAAAGAAGGGCGGCATCAATATCCGCCTGAGAGATTGCGACCATGGTATCTCCTGACCCGACACCATTATAACGAACGGCGGCTCACAGTCCACAGCAAGGCTTCGACATGGGTTTGGAGTCGTTGCAGGGGATTGTCAACCGTCGACCCCGGACAGCCGTCAGCTTTGCTTGACGGCCTGCTGGCGCAGTTTTTCGGAAAGGAGGTACTTCATGAGACGGTCCATGTCCTCCCGGTTTAAGGCCAGGATCTTGACTCCGGCGCTGTACATGGTTTTCCCCAAATCGAAGAAGGAATGGGTGCGGGCTACCTCGGCCAGGAGGGTGATGGCCACGTTGTATTGGGGAAGCTGGAGGGAGATTTCCACGTGGTCTCCGGGGGAAAAGGGATGTTCGCCCGAAATGGACAGGCCGCCCTCGGAAATATCGCGGGTGACGGCGTGGTAGGCGTGGAATTTTTCCGACAATTGGGGAAGATGGTCGGCGGTGGTTTGGTTGTAACGGGGATGCTGGAGGACGCCCTGCTTTTCCTGGGCGTCCAAGACGCGGTAGGAGACCTTCAAGGTCGCCGCGACCCGCTCGTGCTTTCGTTGTTCCATCCACCCTTTTTGCATACCCATGACAAGGATACCTTTCCCCTTTAAGACAGGCGGTTTTTAATGGCCTAAGTTTACCCCAACCTGGGCCGGAAAAACCCCCCTAAAAAGGCTGGATTTAAGGGAGATTTGCCTTGCCAGGGTATGGCGGATGGATAAGACTGGGGAAATCCTCCCAATCCCGAGGGTTTTAGCATGGATAACCTCCGAACCTATGGCCGTCCCCCCTATACCGTGGCCGTACTGCACGGCGGCCCGGGGGTCGCCGGCGAAATGGCGCCGGTGGCCCAGGAACTTTCGGTGAAATGGGGCGTTTTGGAGCCCCTTCAAACCAAGGATTCGGTGGGGGGCCAAGTCGAGGAGCTAAAACTAGCCCTTGAGGAAATGGCCACGTTGCCCGCCATCGTGGCCGGTTATTCCTGGGGAGCCTGGCTGGGTTTTCTCCTGGCCGCCCGGTACCCCGCCTTGGTGAAAAAACTCATGCTTATTTCCAGCGCGCCCTTTGAGGAAAAATACTACCCCCAAATCCTTAAAACCCGGCTTCAACGCCTGGATAAGAAGGAAAAGGACGACGTTGAGTTTCTCAAGGGAAGGATGGAGGACCCGCTCGCATTTGGCCTTTTGAGGGAACTTTTGGCGAAAGGCGATTTTTACGATCCCCTTCCGATACGGCCCGAAAGTGTGGAATTGCGGCCTGACATCCATAAGCGCGTCAACGAGGAAAGCAAAGAATTAAGAAAATCCGGAAAGCTCCTGGAAGCCGCCTCCTCTATCCAATGTCCGGTTGTGGCTATTCATGGGGACCACGACCCCCGCCCGGCGGAGGGCGTCCAAAAACCCCTGGAAAAGGTCTTGAAGGATTTCCGGTTCATTTTGTTGGAAAGATGCGGCCATACCCCTTGGATGGAAAAACAGGCCCGGGACGAATTTTTCAGGGTTTTGGCCGGGGAATTGGCCTAGAACTTCTAAGGCGCTGCGGTCTGGACAGGAATGGTGGTCATGGCGGAAAGGATGGCGACCAGGAAGGCGAACTCGATCAGGCCGGTCATGTCGGGCTCCCGGGGCGCATCCTTGCGCAACGCCTGGAAGAAAGCCAAAACCATCAATAGCAGCAATAGTTTCTCCCCCGTTACATAAAGCATCAGCCCCATGACCGCCAGCACCAGCCACCTTTGCCACCGGGAAAGGGACTGGAACCCGCGCCCCCCATCCAATTGCCAAACGGGCATAAGGTTGAACAGGTTGATCCAGGCGCCGGTCCGGCCGATGGCGGCGAAGACCATATCCCCCGTAGCCTTGAAAAGCCCGCAAGCCACGAGGGCTGCCCCCAGGCCCCAAACGGGCCCGGCCAGCCCCACCCGGGCGTCCTCCCGGGGGTTGGTCAACTTTTGTTGGAGGCGGATGAAGGCCCCGAGGCCGGGGATGAAGAGCGGCGCCGTTGCCTTGATGCCGTACCGGCTCAGGGCCGCCACATGGCCCATTTCGTGGATGTAGATGGAAAGCACGAAGCCCAAGGCGAATTTCCAGCCCCAAAGGGACCAATAAATCCCAAAGGCCAGGAGCATGGATAAGAGCGTGTGGAGTTTGCCCAAGCCCAACAACAGTACCTTGAGCTTGGACAAAAGCACCGCCAAAAGGCCTAGGATACCCGCTTTGCCCCTGTTTTTTCCCAAGAGGGACTTTTGGTCCTGAGCCACCGGCGAGCCCGAACCGGCCGTGTCCAGGCCGTCCACTTGGCGGCCCAGTTCCGTTATCTTTTCCCGTAAGGCCTCATATTGCTTGGAACGGGGCGGAAGAAGCTCCAAGGCTTGCCGCCAGGAAGCCAGGGCGTCGGAAAGCCGGCCCTCTTGTTCGGCTTGGAGGGCGCTTTTGGAAAGCAGGTTCAACCGGTCGGCATAGACCAGCTTGTGGCAGCCCGGACAGGCCAGGAACCGGTCGGGGATTTCCGTCCCGCACTGGGGGCAGAAAAAGGAATTATAGGATTTGGGTCCGTCCGTCACCTATGCCCCTTCTCCATCACGAAATGACGTTCCCCTGTCGTGGACTGTGCCAAAGGCACGAGCAGTGGAGTATTTGAACAGCAGATGGAACAGTGGATCAAGGAGCCGCCCGGAAGCAAATGTGGAAGGTGGTCCCTTTCCCCGGCTCGCTCTCCACCCAAATGCGGCCGTTGTATTTATGGACCACGGAATAAATAATGGCCAGGCCTAAGCCGGTCCCCTTTCCTTCCTCCTTGGTCGTGAAAAACGGCTCAAAAATATGTTTCAAGGTTTCCGGATCCATTCCATAGCCCTTATCCTCAACCGAAAGCCAAGCGCAGGGGCCGGGAGGAAAGGGTGAGCCATCCGGCGCCTTGCCTTCCGATTCCCACCGGCGGGTCTGGAGGCGGATAGTGCCGCCCATGGACATGGCATCCTTGGCGTTCACCACCAAATTCATGACCACCTGGCGTAATTCCACCGGGTCCACCTCCACCCTGGGAACGCCCTCGCCCAACCGGGTTTCCACGGGGTAAAACTTGGTCACCAGCCTTTGGAGAATCTTGGCCTCCTCGGACAGGAACTGGTTTAAGTCCAGCCTTTGGGCGCCGGAAGGCTGCTTCCCGCCGAATTGAAGCAAAAGGCGGGTCAGTTCGACCCCCCGGTCCACCGAGCCCTGGAGTTCCTCCAAGGCCTGGCGGCTTTCCTCGCCCAAGGGCGAATCCCCCACCAGCAGGGAACTGGCGCGGATGGCGGCCAGGATGTTGTTGAAATCATGGGCCACACCGCTGGCCAGCCGACCAACGACCTCCATTTTTTGGGCCTGCTGCAAGAGAGCCTCCTGGCGCTTAAGGGCTTCCTTCATTTGGTTGGTTTCGGTCATATCCCGGATGTAAGCGGCCGCCCCGATCACTTGGCCTCCGGCGTCGCGCATGGGCGTCAGGTTGGCGGAGATGTAAAACAAATTCCCGCCCTTGGAGCGGCGGAGGGCCTCGAAATGGGTGGCCTGGCCTTTCCGCACGAGGGCAAGGATGCTGGAAAAATCGTCCGGCATGCCCTCCGGTATGAAAATGGAAAAGGGTTGTCCCAGGACTTCCCGTTCTTGGTAGCCATAAAGCCTCTCGGCAACCTGGTTGAAATACAGGATCCGGCCCTCCAAATCGGTCCATACCACCCCTTCGCGGGAGGAATCCACGACCGACTTCCATTGGGCGATGCGACTTTCCGCCAGCTTCAAATCGGTGATGTCGCGGATGACCACGCATAATCCCGTCACCGCCCCTTCCTGGTTTTTGGAGGGCGTGAGAGAAAGCGTCAGGTAGAGCCGGCGGCCGTTTTTCCCCAAACCCTGGGTGTCGAGGTCATAAACCGACTGCCCCATCCGGCCCATGGCGTAAAGCCCCCGCAGGCTCTCCCGCACGGATTCGGGAAAAAGAGCGAGGGCGTCCAGGCCGATGGCCTCGGCCACCGGATATCCGAATATTCTCTCGGCCCCGGTATTCCAACCCGTCACCCGCCCCTCCGGGGTCAGTAAGAGGATGGCTTCCGACACCTGGTCCGCCACCGGGGGAAGGGTCTTGCCCGTGATGTCGCGCGTCACCAGCACGAAGCCGCGCACCCGCCGCCCTTCATCGAAAAGGGGCGCGGCCGCGCACCAGGTGGTGATCATCCGGCCGTCCTTGCGGATGCGGAGGCTCTCGTGGTCGTCCACGGGCCGGCCTTCACGGAGTTGCCGAGCCTGTTTTTCCATGACCGGAATCTTGAAGATGGGGACGAGGAGGGAATAATGCTTTCCCACGATCTCCTGGGCTTTATAGCCGTAGATGTGTTCCGCGCAGCTGTTCCATCCGGTGATGACGGCGTCCGGGGTAGTTTCGATGATGCCAATGGGAGTTTGGGCCACCAGATCGGCCAGGCGCTGGGTCCGCACCTTCTCGCGCTTGAGGTCGCTGATGTCCTCCACGAATAGGACCCCGCCGTGGATGGCCCCCTTCTCGTCCTTCAAGGTGCGGGCGGCGCAGAGGATGGAGACCCCTTGGGGAATAGTTTCGGTGCGGAGGAACATTTCCACGTTGTCCGAGCCTTCGCCACGGATGGCCCTGACGAGGGGCAGTTCTTCCGCCTTGAAAAGCGTGGAACCGTCCATGTGGTAGGCCCCGTAGTATTCCGGCCACTTCTCCATGGGTAAGGCCTGGACCCTCGACCGGCCGAACATGCGCCGCGCCGCCGAATTTAAAAGGAAGCCTTCCTGCTGGACACCCGCGATGATCACGCCTTCCTTCATGTTGTCCAGAAGGCCCTCCAGGAGAACCATCTCGGCGGAATAGGGCCCTCCTTGGCTTAAGACCTTTAAAAGGTCGTCCACGTGGGGAACCACGACGCTTTTGGAAGAGGGGTTGGCTGACATGAGCCGCCTCGCGGGATAAGGGGGGTGGTGTAATGAGGTTAAAGAGAAGATTTTATTTTACAAAGAAACGGCCGGAATACCGGTAAAAGCAAACTTCCAAATCCCCCGGAATTTTCCCTCCGTTTTTGTCCTAGCGTTGCCGGCTATTATATTGCCGCTGCCTTTATCCTCGAAATCATTTTCCTGGATCCCCCTCACGGACACGAAATCCCGACTATTGCATCGGAGGGGGCGGCGGGTCCTTGGGCGGGCCGGCGCGGAAGGGGCCGTTGATCACGATGCGGCGGCCCTTGTTGATCTTCCAAGCCTCGTAAAGTCCGATGGCCAGGATGACCAGGCCCAGGATGTTCTGGAATCCCGCCAGAAAGGGCAGGGCATAGGCCAAGGCCAAGAGGGCGCCTAAGCCCAGGATGATTTTTCCAAAATCCATATTCGCACCCTGGGTGGGGGCAGCGGCAGGGAGGGCGGCAGGAGTAGCGGAAGCGTCAGCCGGAGTTGGGTTGGCTGGGGCGGCTAAGGTGGTGTCGGCGACCCCGGGAGTCGCCCCGGAAGCCGCTGAGACAGGGGCGCTGGAGTCATTGGGAGTCGCTTGGGCTTGGGGCTGACCCAAAGGGGCCTGGGAGACGGCCTTGGCTTTGAGGTCGTCCTTTATTTGGCCCAAGGCCGCAGGGACGTAAGTCAAAACGATGGCGTTATAGGTGAGGAACATGGCCAGCAGCTGGTAGGGCCATCCGCCCCGGTTTTCCGAGCCCCAGCGCACCGCCAGGCCCACCCCGAACCCTACGATGATGGCCACGAGGCCGAACTCGTAGCCCGTGGCTTTTTCAATGCCGTAATAAATGCCGAAACCCAGGAGGGCCGCCAGGCCGCCAGCGAAGAAAGCCTTCAAAAACCGCAAGGCCTTCGAACCGCCCTTGAACTGGGCCTCGATCTTGCGCTTGCATTCCATGCAGAAGGTCCTGCCGTTGACCTCGAAGTAGAATTCATCGATGCTTTTTTTGCAGGCCGCGCAGGAGAGGGAAGGCGCTTGGGGTCCGCCGAAATCCGCTTTTTCAAACTGGAGGTTGGTGGGACCGGTATCGGAAGCCATAAAAATCCTTTTAAATAAAATGGGGCATGGGAAGAAAGGGTCAATACGGGCCAAATTATACAGCAATTCCAAGTAATGCCGGCAAAACAGCCGTTAAAAGATTCCCCGGAAGGGGTCCGCGTGGGCCGAGTCGAGCATGACCTTGAAACCCACCCGGCCGGAGAAAACCTGCGTCAAGCCCTGCCAGGCGATGAGGTGGTCCAGCCCCTCCACATAAAAAAACCACTGTTTGCCGTCGAACAGCGGGAAATCCATCCCGGCCCCCGCGTTCAGGGAGAAAAGGATATCGAAGGAATTGCTGTAAAAGTTCGAGTTGGTGAGGGGGGGATATTGATCCACCACCAGGTCCATGCCGCCGCCCACGAGGAGGTAGGGGTCGGCGTTGAAGCGCTGGTGGAGCCAGTCGTATTTCTTGTCCAAGTACCACCGCACGTTGACGGTCAGGGCAAAGTCGTTCGTGGGTTGCACGACCTCGTAGTTGACGAAACCGTTGGCCGTGGTGGGGGCCACGTTCACGGTGACCGGCTGGTTGGGCATGGTGAAATAATCAATGCCGAAAAGGCCGTCCCACTGATCTCCCAGGCTGATGCCGAACCAAAGCCCCCCGCCCAAGGCGGGATTGGCGGCGGCGCCGTTGTTCAAAAAGCCCGAAACCTGATCCATCCCCCCCTCGCCCAAGATGCTGAAATTGAGCGGTTGTTCGGTTTGAGCCAAGGCTTGGCCACCCAGGAGGAAAAGGAAAAGGAAAATCGTCTTTCGCATGCCCCAATTATGGAGGAAACGCCGGAGGAAGAAAACATCGTCTTGGAGCCCCATGGAAAATATTGGCGACTATTTCATAGCGATCAGTGACCTTTTTACCCTCCCGTGCCACTCCATGTTTTCCCCTTTTTCAAAGGGGGAAACAACCTACCGAACAGTGAGCCCGGCGTTTACGCTCCGTGAAGGGAAAGTCACCGGAAGGTTCATTTGACTTCCGCCTGGCCCATCAGGTTTTTGATCTTGCCGAGGACTTGGCGGGGAGTGTAGAAACCCTTGACGGTATAGTCGTTGGCGCCCAACTCCAGGCCCCTTTTCACGTCCATGGGGTCCCCGAGGACCGAGAAGATGAGCACGGGCGTTCGGGAAGTGCCGGCGTCCTCCCGTATTTGTTTCAAGACCTCGAAGCCGTCGATTTTCGGCAGGCCCAGGTCCAACAGCACCAGTTGGGGCTTCAGACTTTTCACCATCCTCAGGCCTTCCTCGCCGTCCTGGGCCTCCAAAACCTCGTAGCCTTCGCTTTCCAGAATGTCGTGGTAGATACGCCGGAACCCCGCCTGGTCCTCCACCAGCAGGATAGTGCCCTTAGTCATGGCCGCCTCCCTGGAATAACGGCAGCTTGACGCTCAGGGTGCTGCCCCTGCCGAGTTCCGAGGACACGTAAATGCGGCCGTTTTGAAGTTCCATGAAACGCTTGGCGATGAAAAGCCCCAGCCCGGCTCCGGACCGGGAAGCCTCCGAGCCCAATACCCTTTCCTTGGTGAAAAGCCGTTTCAGGGTTTCCGGACTCATGCCGATCCCCGTGTCCCTGACCTCGATGACGCCGAAACCGCCCTGAGCCGCGGCCTTGATCGTGATGGAGCCCTCGTCCGTGCATTTGATGGCGTTGTTGAGGATGTTGCGGACCGTTTCCACGGTCTTTTCGGCGTCCGCTTGGACCAGGATCTCCTCCGGCCCCATCTCAAGGGCCAATTGCAGGCCCTTCTTTTGGATGGCCGCCGCGTAGTCCCGGGTGGAGGCATCCACGACCTGCCGCAGGGAAACGGGCTTCAAAGCCACCGTGACGACCCCCCGCTCGATCTTGGACATGCTCAACAGGTCGGAAATCAGCCGGTAATTCTCCTGGCTGATGTCCCGCATGTCGGCCAGGTATTCCTTCTGGCGGGGCGTCAAGTCGCCGGTCAAGCCGTCCAGCATGTTTTCGATGTAGCCGTTAATCTCGGCCACCGGGGTTTTCAACTGGTGGGACACCACCGAAACCAGCTCGTTCTTCATTTCCTCGATTTGCTTGCGCTCGGTGATGTCCCGCAAGATGGCGGTGGCGAAAACCCCGGCGTCGGTGAACCAGGTGTAGAGGGACAATTCCAGCGGGAACTCCCGGCCCTGCCGGCTCAAGCCGGTCCACTCGGTGCTGCGGCCCACCAGGGGGGAAGTGCCACCGGCGAAGGCCCGGCGGAATTCCTCCTCATGGCCGCCCCGGCTTTTTTCCGACAGGAGGGTGATGAGGGAGTTACCCTGCATTTCCCGCCGGGAAAACCCGAACAACCGCTCGGCCGCAGAGTTGGAATAAATGACGCGGCCCTGGCTGTCCACCGAAACGATGGCCTCGTGGGCGGAATCGGTGACCGCCCGGAACCTTTCCTCGCTTTCCTTGAGGGCCTTTTCCGCCTCTTTCTGCTCGGTGATGTCCCTCACGATGGCGGTGAAGAACAGGCCGGCGTCGGTTTTCCAGGAAAAATAGGAGACGGTGGCGGGAAATTCCTGCCCGCCTTTCCGCTTGGCCGTCATCTCCAGGAACCGCCCGGGAATGGTGGCCTTGCCCGAGACCAGGTAGTTTTGGATGAGGGGAAAATTCTTTTTCCAGGAAGTTTCGGACATCAAATGGCTGATGGGACGGCCCAGGACCTCGGCTTGGGAGTACCCGAAGGCCCTTTCCGCCGCGGGATTGAAGAAAATGATCTGCCCCCTGGAATCGGAGGAAATAATGGCGTCGTTGGCCGACTCGGTGAGGGTCCGGAATTTTCCCTCGCTTTCCCGGAGGACCATCTCGGACGTTTTCTGCTCGTGGATGTTCTCGGCGATGATGAGCCGGAAAAGGGGTTCGTCCCCCATGTCCCGGATCATCGAGGCGGATACCTTGCACCAAATGGCGCCGCGGTTGCGGGTGACATAGCGTTGTTCCACCTGGTATTTGGGGATCTGTTTGGAAAAGAGCTTTCCGCTCAAGGCCAGGTCGGCGGGGGCGTCGTCGGGATGGAGGAAATCGGACGCCGGGTGCCCCATCAACTCCTTTTTGGGGCAACCCAGCATGTCCAGGAAGGCCCGGTTGGCGCCCACGAAAGAGCCCTCGGCGGAGGTCAGGGCCATGCCGATGGGGCCTTCCTCAAACAAGTTCCGGAAAAATTCCTCCCGCTCCTTCAAGGATTCGGTCATTTGTTTTTGGCCCGTCACGTCGATCACCGAGGACAGGGCGAATTTAACCTGGCCGTTCTCATCCGAGATGGGCGTTCCCCAGGACTCCAGGAAGATACTGCGGTCGGGAAGGCGCATTTCGATGTCGTCCACGTGGGATTTCTCCCCGTCCAGGGCCTTGAGAATCGGCAATTGACCGTTGGGATAAAGCTGGTCGGTGCCGGCCCGGTAGAACCGGCGGCCTTCGGAAATGGAGTCGCTGTCTTCGGTGCCTTGAAAGACTTCCGGCCCGAAAATCTCCTTGGCCTTTTGGTTGGCGTAATAGGGCGCGCCCGTCGGATCCCGGACCAGGACGCCCATGGGGATGGCGTCCAGGAATTGGAACAAGCGGTGCTCGTTTTTGAGGAGGGTTTTGACGAAGAACTTCCTTTCCGTCGTGTCGCGGACGATGGCGGTGTAAAAGACGCCGTTCCCGGACGTCCAGCGGGACAAGGACACCTCCAACGGGAACTCAACGCCGTCCTTTTTGCGGCCGTAAAGCTCCGAGGCATGGACGCCTAAGGTGCGGGACACGAATTCCCCGAAGGAGCGGCTTCCGAATTCCTCGTTGAACTTTTGGGGCATCAAAAGGGACAGGGGACGGCCGACCATCTCCTCTTTGGAATAGCCGAAAAGAAATTCAGCGGTGGGGTTGGCGTCGGTGATGATCCCCCCGGTATCCGTGGTGAGGAAACAATCTGCGGCCTCTTGCGCCAAGGCTTGGAACTTTTCCTCGCTGGATTTCAGGAGTTTCCGCACCGCCGGCCATTCGTGGACCGGCCGCAGTAAAAAGAAAAGCCCCGCGGCGCAGGCCAATAGGGTTGCCGAACCGCCCAATAACAGGTACTGGAGATGGTTCCAAACCCCTTCGGCGGCGCCTTGCAGCCTCAAGGCGCTGATCCCTACCAGTGCGCCCATCGTTAAAACGCCCAAGGCCAGGGCGCCGAAGACCGCCCGCACCTTTCCGCCCCTCACTTGGTCCAAGCCCCGGCCCAGGAGATCCCAGGGTTCATTGAGGGCTAAATTGCAGGCAGTTGGGTTCATGGCCAGCCCCTTTCAGAAGGGTTTTTCGCAAGAGGGACAGACGAAGCGGGCGGCGAACCAGTGCCCGTCGGACCGGGCGTAATCCGGGAAGAAATCCACTTCCATGTCCACGTCGCAGGAAGGGCATTTGCATCCCCCCTGCAACCCCATTTCCTCGCCCATCCTCATGGCGCCTTTCCGCCCTTGGTCAAGGACGAGCCGGTAGGAGGAGAGGTTGTTCCTGTGGACGGGATCCTTCAGGAGCCCCCGGATCTTGCTCAGGACCTGCCGGGGAGTGTAGAAACCCTTGACCGAGTAGTCGTTGGCGCCCATATCAAGGGCTTTTTTCACGTCCCGCGGCTCGCCCAGGACGGAAAAAACAATGACGGGTATGTTTTTGGTCTGCTCGCTGCGGCGGATTTTCTCCAATACCTGGAAACCATCCAAAAGAGGCAATCCCAGGTCCAGGAGGACGAGATCGGGTTTTTGCGTCAGGATCGTTTCCCAACCCTCCTCGCCGTTGGTGGCTTCCAGGACCTGGTAACCGTCCTGTTCCAGGACGTCGCGGTAGACGCGGCGGAATCCCCGCTGGTCCTCGA
Organism: candidate division FCPU426 bacterium; assembly: GCA_030038835.1. GTDB lineage: Bacteria > Oederibacteriota > Muellerivitia > Muellerivitales > Muellerivitaceae > JAJPJW01. The sequence continues at coordinate 1,650 of JASHQZ010000319.1, read as the reverse complement.
GGATCAGGACGAGCCCTTTCTGGATTTTCCTTGCCACGGTCGGAGCAAACATGGGTGCGGCGTTTTCTATGGTAAGTTCCATTTCATACCCCTTTTGGTTGAATGACCTTCGGGTGTTGAAAGGGCAAGGAGGGTGCCAAGAAAAACCTGGCAAAACATATGAAAAATCAAGGAATGCGGGTAGAAACGAACCAGAGGGGGGTATTTTTTACCCAGCCGGTTTTATCCTAAAATCCGACCTGGGCTTTAAGGCGTAAGAAATAACCATCCCACTTTTCAAAGTGGGCGGTGGAGGAGCGAGCATGAAAAAAGTGGAATTGGGCCGCCAAGGCCTGAAAGTTTCAAGAATGGGATTGGGCTGCATGGGGATGTCGGATTTTTACGGCCCCCGGAACGACCAGGAATCCCTGGAGACCCTGGAAAGGGCCCTGGAACTGGGGATTGATTTTTTTGACACGGCCGACATGTACGGCCCCTTTACCAACGAGGAGCTGCTGGGACGGTTCCTCCAGGGCAAAAGGAACCGGGTGGTCATTGCCACTAAGTTCGGCAACCAACGGTCCCCCGAGGGCCGGTTCCTGGGGATCAACGGGGCGCCTTCCTACGTTTTTCAATGTTGCGACGCCTCCTTGAGGCGCCTCAAGATCGATACCATCGACCTTTATTACCAGCACCGTGTGGACGCCACCGTTCCCATTGAGGAGACGGCGGGCGCCATGGCCAAGTTGGTGAAGGAAGGAAAAGTGCGCTATTTGGGGCTTTCCGAGGCCGCGCCCGAAACCATCCGCCGGGCCCACAAGGTGCATCCCATTTCAGCCTTGCAGACCGAATATTCGCTCTGGAGCCGTGATCCGGAAGGGGAAATATTGAAAACAACGAGGGAATTGGGCATTGGGTTCGTGCCTTACAGCCCCTTGGGCCGGGGGTTCCTGACCGGCGTGTTCCAAAAACCCGACGACTTGTCGCCGGACGATTGGCGCCGGAAGAATCCCAGGTTCCAGGAGGAAAACTTCCAGAAAAACCTGGGATTGGCGGCCAAGGTCAAGGAAATCGCGGCGGAAAAGAAGGTAACCCCCGCCCAAATGGCCCTAACCTGGGTCATGGCCCAGGGGGAGGATATGGTTCCCATCCCCGGTACTCGGAAGATCTCAAGGCTGGAGGAGAATGTGGGGGCTTTGGAAGTGAAACTGACGGCCCAAGATTTGAAGCGGCTGGACGAAGCCTTTCCGAAGGGTACGGCGGCCGGCCAGCGCTATCCGGACATGAGCGCGGTCAACCGTTAGTTACGCCACGCGCTTCGGTCCAAATTCCTATATTGAATAGCCTCCGCCCATTCCCTTGGAATGGGGCGGCCCAAGCCTGCTCCTCGCCTGGTCGGCTCGTCGCGGGCCAGCCAGGGGCTATTCAACGCGTTGCCTAATTGCGCCACACGCTTCGGTCTAAATTCCTATATTGAATGGCCTCCGCGATATAGGCCTTCTGGATGGCTTCCATGTCATCCAAATCCGCGATGGTGCGGGCAACCTTCAAAATGCGGTCATAAGCGCGGGCCGAAAGGCCGAATTTCTCCATGGCGGCCTTGAGCAGCGTTTGGGAAGGTTCGTCCAGGGCGCAGTACTTCCTCAATTGGGCCGTGGCCATTTGGGCGTT
>JASHQZ010000318.1 GCA_030038835.1 candidate division FCPU426 bacterium | reverse complement strand
TCTTACGCCCAATTAGCGCGCGGTTTGTCCGGCACGGCGCGGGTGGAACTCCGGATGACGGGCATGGGACGTTACGAGGAAGGCCTGGTCCGGGACATCATCGAAAAATCCGGCGTTGCCATCAGGGATTTCTCAGGACGGTTGGCCATGTCCCGTTTGGCGGGCCTGTTACGGGAGGCCGACTTGGTGGTTTGCGGGAACACGGGCTTGATGCACCTGGCAGTGGGCCTGGGACGGCCCCTGATCGCCCTGCATGGGCCGACGGACCCCGTGAAATGGGGCCCGCTTTCTTCGGCGGCTAAAAACACAAGGGTGATACGGTCAAACCTTTTGTGCAGTCCCTGTCTGAACCTGGGGTTTGAGTACGGTTGCCCCTTCCGGAGCTGCATGGAATCCATCGAGGTGGACCTAGTATTGAGGGAATGCCTGGATTTATTAAGAAGCGCCAGCCGACCCTCTTAGGCGAACAGGTACATCAGCAGAAATACGATTCCTACGGCCAGCCCTCCCACCGCCACCACCAAAAGCAAGCGGGGCCAATCCCATTCCCATTTGGGGCGGTTTTCGCCGACCGAAGCCATGGTCCGGCCGTCGTTTTCCAGGATATGGGAGCAGTTTTCGGCCGCGAAGGACTTGGTGCCCCAGGCGGCCCCCCAGCACTGCCGGCAGACCATCTTGCGGCAGTGGGGGCAAGGGGCGAAATCCTTGGGATAGAGGGTCAGGGTCGTGTCGCAAATCTCGCACCGCTGGGGATCGCCGATAAACGCCGAGTCCTTTTTGCCGTTTTTAACCAAGGTGGATCCCTCAAGGGAAATTTTGGATTTAGGAGCGATGAGTTTACACGGAAAGGGGGATATTGAAAAGCGTTCTGCGAATGAAGATTTCCTTTACTCCTGCCATTCCATCACTTCCAAGCCCACCATCCTGCAGTAAGCGAGGGAGAAAAAATTAAGGGCCCTGGAAAACAACACCCCGTCCCGGACAACGCGGCCGCTTAAGAACCTCAAAACCGGGCCGTCTGGAACCTTTCTTTTTTCCTGGGCCTCCCGGCGTTTCCGGCAGAGCAGCCTGGGGTGGAAGCCGATCCAGGCCATGGCGCAAAGGGTGGCCCAAAAGGGCCCGAAGCCGGTCCCCAGCCCCTTCACCAGCCGGCAGATTCCATCCCCCATCATCCAAGGCAGGACCTTCAGCAGGTTCCATCCTTCATAAAAAAGCAGGAGGTTGAGCCATCGGTTGCGGGTTTGGTAATAAAGGACTTTCCATTCCGGGACATCCGGCGCATCCTCCCCCTTTCCAAGGAAAACCCTGGCCTCGGGGGAACGACCGGTAGCGCGGTTCAAAAGGCGGAACTTCCAACCCAAGTAGGAAGCCTCCGGACAAAGAAAATAATCCGCGTCAAGGGGCCCGTCCGGCGCCAGGAACCTTGGAAAAAAAACCGTTCCCTTCCAAGGACAAAAAAGTTCCTGGGAATTGGAGAAAAAACCCTCCACCGGGCTCCCCAAAATATTAAGGGTCCAAGGGCCCTCTTTTCCCTCCTCCTTCGCTCCACCGCCCGCCTTGAGGGGGGAAACCATTAGGCCGAATTTCGGCCAGCTTTTCTGGAAATCCCCCACGACCCGGCCCAGCCAGTCGGGCGTGACGACGGTTTGGGGATCCACCAGCGCCACCAAGTGGCCCGTGGCGGTCTTAACGCCCAGGTTGAAGCCCATAGCCGCCCCGAAATCCTCCTGGCATTCCAGGATACGGACTTGGGGATAGTTGGTTCTCACGAAGGAAACGCTGGCGTCCCCCGAGGCGTTGTCCACCAGGATGATCTCGTGGGGCGGATAGGTTTGGGTTTTCATGGAAAAGAGGCAGTGCCAAAGCGCGTCCACGTTGTTGTGGTTGACGATGACTACCGACACTTTGGGGCGCGCCAGTGCCAATTCGAACTGCTTTTCCATCCGCCGCAATGCCGTGACTGAAACTTCAGCGCCGGGCCTCTCCGCCGTTTTCATCGCCTCTGGGGTGCCTGGGCTTCCCGTGGAAGCCGGGAAAAGGCCTTGGGGAGCCCGGCGCAAACTGGCTGGCGAAGGAGACGCGGGGGGTTGGGGAAAGAGCGGCTTCCGGCCTGTTTCCGGGGCAGTGGCGGGCGGGGAGAATCCAGCCCGTTTTGGACGGAAGCGCTTGGGACGGGACGGCGGTTTAGAAGCGCGGCCCCTTTTCCCCTTTTTTTTAGCCATGGGATTGGAGGGCCATTTTAAACGCCGCCAGGGTCTGCTTGGCGGTGTTTTCCATCTGGAACAAGCCCACGCGGGCCCTGCCCTTTTCCCGGAGAAGCTGGCCAAAAGCGGGCTCGGTGACCACCCGCACCATGGCGCGGGTCCATTCCCCCACGTTGGCCGGGTCGATCATCCAGGCGCCATCCCCCACTACCTCGGGAATAGCCGCGGCATTGGAGCAAATCACGGGCACCCCGCAGCCCATGGCCTCCAGGAGGGGCATTCCGAAGCCTTCCTTGAGGGAGGGAAAAACAAAGGCCTCCGCCCCCGAGTAAAGGGCGAGCAGGTCTTCATCCCCCACGTAATCCAGCCAGCGCAGCTTGTCCGTCAATTGGGGGGAAAGGATGAACTGCATGAAGTCCTCCCCAACCCAGCCTTGGGGACCCGCCAAAACCAGCTGATGGGAGGTCTGGACTTTTTGTTTGAACAAAAGGAAGGCGTGAACCAGTCTTAAAAGGTTTTTGCGGGGCTCCAATTGGCCCACGAAAAGGAAATAAGGCTGGTTCAGGCCGTAATGCTCCCGGGCGGCCTTGATCTTATCAAGGGCCGCGGGCTTATGGAAAATGGGGGGAAGGCCGTGGGGGATGACGCGGATCTTGGATTCCCCCAGGTGCTTGAAATGCTTCAGCATCTCCTGCCGGTTGTACTCCGAGCAGGTGAGGACCAGGTCGGCCTTCTCTTCCTGTTTCTCAAGGCTGGGCCCCAGGGCCTTCACTGTCTCGGGAGAAGCCAGTTCGGGGTGGGTGAGGAAGGTCAGGTCGTGCACGAAGAGCACTTTTTTTCCCTGCTTTTGGGGCACGGGAAGGTAATTGGGATAAAAGTAGACGTCCGCCGGACGCCCGATGAGGCTGTCCATGGAGGGCGTGCCCAGGGTGTTCCAGGTGAGCTTCAGGGCCGCCATGGGGTAATGGGTGGCGCTGACCGCCACGAAACGGTTCTCGTTCACCCTCGCCCGCTCCTCGGGGCTTGGGTTGTTCATCCAGACGTAGGCCTTGTCTTCCTCCAAAACGTGGGACAAGGCTTCCAAGAGATGGGTCAGGTACCAGCCCGCCCCGGTGCGGACGCCTTGAAGGCAGGTTCCGTCGATGCCGATGATCATCCAGGGCTCCTTGGGGAATTTTCGGCGAATCCGCCTGCGGTTTGTTAGTATACATGCGCTTCCGAGGTTTTAAATATGGAATCGGCAGAGGCTCCATGGACTCCACTCCAAATCAACCGGCTTCTAGTCCTGTCGTCCCGGCGCCCTTCCTGAAAAAATTGTCCGTTTCCCTTCCGGTTTTCTTTTTTGCCGTGCTGTTCTTTCTTTGCAGCGCCGATCTTTTTTGGGCTACCCGCATCGCGGGCTTCAACATTCGGTGGGGCCAAGGGCTGCTCTTGTTGGCGGCCTTGCCCGCGCTAGTGCATTTGCGAAACGGGCTCCAAAACCGTTCGGCTTCGGCCCAAACCCAGTTAAAATTCTTTTCTCACTGGATTCCTTTTTTTCTGGCCTACGGGACCGCGGCCCTTTTCTCCGCCACGCCCCTTTTAACGGGCATCAAGTGGGGATGGGGGCTATTCAACATCGGTTTAGCCGCCTTGGTTTGCCTTTCCCCCCGTTGGGAGGATTCGATCGAGCGCGGTTTCCAATGGGCTGTCCTGGCCATTACCACCTTGGTGTGGCTGGAAGCCCTGG
>JASHQZ010000317.1 GCA_030038835.1 candidate division FCPU426 bacterium | reverse complement strand
GGAGTGACCACGCCCTCAATCCCGCGCAGGCGCACCGCGTTGTCGGCGCGGCCCGTGGAGAGCACGCGGGAAGGCGGATTGACCACGGGCGCCTTGGACTGGGCCAGGATGGCTTGGGCGGCGGCCAGGGAAGGCCGGCAAAGGTCCGCGTCCCCGATGCAGTTGACCGCCAGGCGGTGCGGGGGAAGGGGCTGGGCCGGGTCGTAAAAATCAGCCACGAGCACCGAGGCGCGGAAAGTCCCGTCGTCCAGCATTTTGAGGAAGGGGCTGTTGCCCTCGAACGCGGAGGTCAAGAGGAGCACCGGCAAGGGCCGGGGCTTGGCCCCGGACGCCGGGTCTTGGGGCGCCTGCGGCGGCGGCAGGAACGCCAGGGCCTGCCGGGCCTCCGGGCAATCGGGCTTCAGCCCCAAGACCGCCTCATACTCGGCGCGCGCCGCATCGGCCTTTCCCTTTTCCCGAAGCAGGCCGGCCAGGGCCAAATGCCCCTGGACGTTTCCGGGGTGGTGCCTCAGCGCCTCCTGGAGGGCCAAAGGGAAAAACCCGTCCGGATAGCCTGTCTTTCCCAGCTGGGAAGGCGAAAGTTCCAGGACCCGGCCATAGGCCAGCTGCGATTCCTTGGCCCGGCCCAGTTTCATCAGCAGGCGCGCCCGGTAGAAATGGGCCTCCACGTCGTCGGGGAACGCCGAGAGCCGCGCGTCCGCCTCCTCAAGGGCCGCCAGCCGCGACACGCGCAGCATTTCCTTCCCCGCCTCCGATACGGTCTCAAAATGCCGCCGGAGGGCCGCCGGATCCGTAGGCCTTGTTTGCGGGTTGGAAAGCTGCCGCAGCCGCCTGGAAAGCACCTGTTTGAGGACCGCGAAGGCCAGCCTGCGCCCAAGGGAATCCGGGTCCCCGCCCATCGTGGCCAGGCAGTCCGCGGCGCCCTCCTGGAAGGCGTGGAAGGACAACTTGGGATCGCCCTTGTCCGTGAAGGCCACGCAAGGCACCCCCGGGGCCAACTGTTTCACTTCCAGGAAAAACCCGAGGCTGTCCTGGCCGGGCAGGTCCAGGGCGATGACGTCGGGGGCCCTTTCCCCGATGGCCCTTTGGGCTTCCTCCAGGCCTTGGAGGTGGAGGAATTCCATGTCCCCGGCCTTGATCCGGGAAAGAACCTCCTTCCAAAGGCGGGTGTCGCGTCCGCTTTCCTGGAGGAAATAGCACCGGATGGGGTTTGCGTTCATTTGGATCGCTCCGTCCGCCCCCCTAAGGGCGGTCTTCAGGCGGCAACTATGTCTCAAGGAGCCGGAAAGCCGCCGCCCCAGGGAATACTTACTTGAGGTCTTGGAGGCCCACGGGCTTTTCGCCCCATTCCCCGCCGTCCATGTCCCAAACCCGCAGCGAGCACCTGTCATGGAGGTTGTCAAGCCGTCCGGACCAAACGGCCCCGGCCGAGGCGGGACCGACGTTTTCGGTCACGACGGGGGAATTACGCGCGGCGTCCAAAACCAGCGCTTTTTTCGACGTCACATCCCGCAGGGCGAACCTTATTTTCAGGCCGGCGTATCCCAGGTTGGTGAATTGCACGGAAATCCGGTAAGGCGGTTTTTTGTTCCAGCCCAACCGGTATTCCAACTTGTCGAGCGGGGGGGCGGCTTTTCCCGCCACGGGAAAATAAGCCGAAACCACGTCGCAGGCTTTCCCGATATCCTGGTCGACCTGGGCGGAGGAAAGCCCGGCGCAAAAGGCCGCGAGCAGCGCCCCCCAAATGAAATTCGGTTTCCGCAATTTTCCGCCCTCCCGTGCCCGATTGAATAGCCCTCAACAAAACTTGCTTTTCCTCCGCGGTGAAATTCTTGGGGCTGATTGGGAATCCTAAGTCTGGTTCTTCTTGGAACCGAGGTACAGGGTTTCAAATTTGGGGAAAGGCGGGGGCGCGGCCCCGGGTTTGGGCGCGTGGGCGCCGGGGCTGGTGTCGAAAATCCTTTCCAGGACCGAGGCGATGACCGCGTGCCCCTGGTTGTTGGGATGGGTATCGGTCGGGATATAGTATTCGGGATGGCCCATCAGGACCGTGTAAAGGTCGGCCACCGGAAGGTGGTTCTCCTGGCCCAATTCGAAAATCCGCTTGTTGAATTCCTTGACCAAGCCCGGGCAAGGATAGGCCGGCATCGTGCCCATTCCCCCGTTGTTCTGGTCGAAATTGGTGCACAGCACCAGCTGGCAGGAGGGGTTCAATTTCAAAATCTCGCCGATGACCGCCTGCAACCTCGCTTTGTAGGCCAGGGAGGCCTTGATTTGGTCGACGTTGGGGTCCTTGTTCAACTGCAAATCGGCCGTGCCCAGCAGCAGGGAGGCCCTGGCCATCGGCCCGTATCTTTTCTCCAGCTCGGCGATTTTCGGGATCATCGGGGAAAGGCTGTTCAAATAATTGTCCGAATTGGCCTGGATCACCCCGCAATTCAGCAGGGTCGTCCGGGGGTAAATCCGGTTTAAAAAAGCCGCGGTTAATTCCGAAAAGCTGCTGGTTTCCTTCGGGGTCGCGATGGACCCCCATGCGACGCAATCCCCAAAAGAGGCGTACATGCTGTCCCCCCCGGAATTGCCCAACAGGAGAAGGCGGCACCCGCCCAGGCCCGCCGCAAGGGCCAAAATGAAACCCAAAATTACCGTTTTGATGTTGAAACCCCTTCTTGTTTTTCCGCTTCCGTGCGGGCATTAGGATAACAGCATTTCGGGGGCCGGGGAAAAACACTCCGGAATCTCCCTAATTCCCTTACGGGACTATTCACTTGACGTAACTGCACGCAAAGACAAGAACCACCAAAATCATTTGGCCGCAGATGTCCCACATCTCATTAAAAGAGTTAATGATTTGTGGGACTATACCGATCTCATTATTAATTTTGATGAAAATCGGCATGCATGGGATACATGAGATAAAAGCCTAACAGGATGCTGAAAAATGATTTTTCATCCTGTCTACAGCCCCGGGCTAGGAGCGAATCGCTCTTAAACCCTTGTTTTTCAAGGGTTGATTCGCGACGCAGATAGGAAAAAGTCCGTCATTGGGACTTTTTCATCATCCTGCTAAAGACTCATCCCATTCATCCCATGAATCTGTGGCTAAAAAGGTTTTGTC
>JASHQZ010000316.1 GCA_030038835.1 candidate division FCPU426 bacterium | reverse complement strand
CCGAACCAAAAGAAGAAAAAAAGGATCCGCATGAAAAACCAATGCCGGGGGGGGCGGCCCCAGGGCCCGGTCCAGCGGCCGTGGCGGCGGGCCTCCTTGAGATGAAACTTGATTTCGCTCCAATTGTCAGGCCCGTGCCGGTGGTCGTGGGAATGGCGGTGGGGCGGCCCCCAGGGGCAGCGCGTGGCCCGGGAGGCCTTTTCGGGGGGGGCGGGGTTTTCAGGGTTCATGGTTCTTCGCCTTCTCCACTTTCCCGATGAAAAGATAGCCCTCGCCCCAGACGGTCTTGAAGAACTTGGGGTTCTCGGCGCTGTCCTTGAGCTTCCGGCGCAGGCGACTGACCGCGATGTCGATGGAACGGTTGAAGGCCTCGCATTCGATGCCCTTCAGGTACTCCATGATGCGGTCGCGGCTCAAAACCGAACCGGGGTTGTTCATGAAAAAGAGGAGGATTTCGAATTCGGTGGTGGTCAGGCCCAATTCCCTTTTTTTCAGGGCTGCGGTACGCTTGGCCAGGTCCACAGTGAGGCCGTCCGACCGCAGGAAGCCCGTGGGAGCCTCCGAGGGGGCGGGGGAGAGCCGGCGCAGGACGGTTTGGATGCGCGCCACCAGCTCCCGCGGCTCAAAGGGCTTGGGAAGGTAGTCGTCGGCGCCGATCTCCAGCCCCACCACGCGGTCGGTCACGTCGCCCCGGGCGGTGAGCATAATGATGGGCACCTTGGAGGATTTGCGGATTTCCCGGCAAACCTCAAAACCGTCCTTGCCCGGCAGCATCACGTCCAGGATCACCAGGTCCGGACCCCGCTTTTTCAGGAGGTTCAGGCCCTCCTCCGGGTGGACGGCCGAAGTGACCCCCATCTCGAACTTGGAAAGGTAGCTTTTCAGCAAATCGTTGAGTTTCTGGTCGTCGTCAATGATGAGGATTTGTTTTTTGGAGGTCATTTTAACACCCAAAGCCAACACGTAGACAAAAGGTTCAAACTTGGCGTCTTTGAGGCTTTGTGTTGGACGTTTTTTCTTTAAATCTTAGCACGCAAGCCCGTTCGTCAAGCCCACTGTTACCATTTGTTACACATTTCAACATTTACCAACAGGCTTCAGCCTAATATTGAGAATTGTGTGACCCTCATTATTCTTTGATCGTGCTTTGCGCGATATCTAAATAGGTAAATGAGGGTACACATTTCAACATTTACCAATAGGCTTCAGCCTAAAGAAGAAATAGGGTGCCCCTTGTCCGGTTTTTCGCCCCAGGTTCGTCGTAGGTCAGGGGAATCAAAAATACCGGCGGCTAGACAAAACCCAACCCACCTGGATCTATCCAATGGGGGGGAAAACCGGCCCCAAGCACCCGCCGTTACAGTTCGTTACAAAATTTCCGGGATTTGGACTTTTTTTCAGGCGGAGTTTTGGCCATACTCGGTTGGCTTAAAACCAGGGACGGTCAAAAGATGAAAAAAGCGGGGAATTCCAAAACGAAACGCCCCATTCCGGCCGCCCGCCGCGGCAAGGCTGGGAAAAAATCAAACCATGAAGCGAGGTCAAAAATGGCCGAGATCGTCTCCATCCAGAATGTCGTGAAGGAATACCACCTGGACAAGGTGGTGGTCCCGGCCCTAAGGGGGGTGAGCCTTTCCGTCACCCAGGGCGACTTCCTTTCCATCGTGGGCCCCTCCGGGTCGGGCAAGACCACCCTTTTGAACCTGATCGGCTGCGTGGACGTGGCCACTTCGGGAACGGTCCTCATCGACGGGCACGACACCGCGAGCCTCAACGACCGCCAGTTGACCGACCTGCGGCTGAACACCTTGGGTTTCATCTTCCAGAGCTTCAACCTGGTGCCCGTTCTCTCGGTTTTCCAGAACGTGGAATTCCCCCTGCTTTTGCAGCGCAAATTCACCAAGGCGGAAAGGGCCGGGCGGGTTGACGAGCTCTTGGAAAAGGTGGGGCTCGACAAGCACACCCAACACCGCCCCAGCGAGCTTTCCGGCGGCCAGCGCCAGCGGGTGGCCATCGCCCGGGCCCTGGTGACCCGTCCCAAGATCGTGCTGGCCGACGAGCCCACCGCCAACCTGGACTCGGTGACGGGCGAGAATATCATCGATTTGATGAAGGAAATGAACCGAGCGGAAAAGACCACCTTTATTTTCTCCACCCACGACGCCAAGGTCATGAGCCACGCCAACTCGGTCATCCGGCTGGCCGACGGCCAGATCCTCAACGGCAAGGGCGTCCCGGCGGGGGCGCACTGATGAGCTGGTTCCTCCTCCTCCTCCAAACCTCGCTCCGGAACATTTTCTCGAGCTTCCTGAACGTGGTCATCGGCCTCATCATCCTGGCGGGCACCTTCTTCTTCGTGGTGGGTGGGTCCTTGGTGGACAGCATGGACAAGGCCATGAGCAGGAGCATCATCGGGTCCGTGGCGGGCAACTGCCAGGTTTACGAGGCCTCCTCGCAGGATTCGCCGGCGATCTTCGACAACTGGCAGATACCGGACTTGGACCCCATCCCGGATTTTTCCAAGATCAAGGGGCCGCTGATGTCCGACCCCAACGTCTCGGCCGTGGTGCCCGAGGGTGTCAACACGGCCATCGTGGTGTATGGCAACACCATCGACCAGGTGCTGGAAAAACTGCGCAAGGCCGTCTCCCCCGGCACCAGGCAGCCCCAGGCGGTGGTGGACAGCCTCAAGGCCCACGTGCGGCAGATGGTCTCGGTCATCCAGGCCGACATGGGCAAGGTGAACCAAGTCGCCGCCACCGGGGCCTTCGACCCCCAGGCCGGGGAAGACCTGAAAAAGGCCTCCTCCGACGAGTTTTGGAACGGTTTCGACCGGGACCCCTTCAACCACCTGGAATTCCTGGAAAACAAGATCGCCTACCTGATCCCGGACTCGGACCAAATCTTTCTTTCCTATGTGGGAACGGATCTGGACGCCTACCGCAAGGCCTTTGACCGCATGGAGATCGTGGACGGCCAAATGGTTCCTCCGGGCCACCGGGGCCTGCTGCTCTCCAAGTATGTGTATGAGGAAATGTTCAAGCTCAAGTCCGCTCACCGGCTGGACCAGATCCACGAGGCCCTCACGGAAAAGAACAAAAAGATCGCCAAGGACCCGGACTTGCAGGACCTGGTGAAGCAGAACCGCCTTGAGACCCGGGAAATCGTCCTTCAACTGGACCCCTTGTCCAGCCAGAAGGCCGTTTCCATCCTGCAGGCGACCTTGAATTCCAAGGAAACGGGCCTGTCCGAACTGCTTTCCGTCTTCTTCGACACGGATGACTCGAATTTCGAGGCCCGCTACAAGGTCTTCTACGACCAGCTGGCCCCGCTGGTGGAGCTTTACCGCCTGAAGCCCGGAGAACTTTTGACCATAAAGGCCTATACCAAGTCCGGCTCGGTGGAGGCGGTCAACGTGAAAGTTTACGGAACCTTCCAATTCAAGGGCCTGGAAAAGTCCGGCCTGGCCGGGGGCCTAAGCCTGATGGACCTGATGAGCTTCCGGGACCTTTACGGCTACGTGACGCCGGACAAGATCGCCGAAACCAAGTCGCTGGAAAAGGCCGCGGGGGTCACCTTCGTCCCGAGGGACCAGGCCGAGGCCGACCTCTTCGGCGGTTCGGCCTCCTCCGACGTGGAGCAGGGCCAGCAAAAGGCCATCAACGACAAGGCTGAGATGGGCGGGGGCGCCAAGGTGCAGCGCGTGGACCTGACCCAGCAGGTCTATAGCCAGGATGAGATCGACAAGGGCGTGGTCATGGGCGCCGCCATCCTGCTCAAGGACCCCTCCCGGCTCAAGGAGACCCTGAAGAGCCTGCAGGACACCTGCGACAAGGACGGCCTGGACCTGAAGGTGATCGACTGGCAAAAGGCCGCGGGCAACCTGGGCCAGTTCGTCTTCGTGGCCAAGGCCATCCTTTATTTCGCCACTTTTATCATTTTCGTGGTGGCCTTGGTCATCATCAACAACGCGGTGGTCATGGCCACCCTGCAGAGGGTGCGGGAGATCGGAACGATGCGGGCCATCGGCGCGCGCAAGAGTTTCGTGCTGTCCATGGTCTTGACCGAAACGGTGGTCCTGGGCCTGGTCTTCGGCACGGCGGGTTCGGCCCTGGGCAGCGCCTTCGTGGTATTCCTCAACCACGCGGGCATCCCGGCGGCCAACGAATTCCTTTACTTTTTCTTCTCCGGCCCCAGGCTTTATCCCCTTCTGAACTCCGGAAGCCTGGTGGGGGCCTTTATCGTGGTCCTGGTCGTCACCTGCGTTTCCGCGCTCTACCCGGCCACCATGGCCACGCGGGTTTCGCCTATCGAGGCCATGGCCTCGGATGAATAAATGTTTTTCACCGCAGAGACACAGAGGCGCGGTTAAACAAATATTTTGATTCGGGGTTTCCCTAACCCTGCCCCTGTGCTCCCGAAGGGAGCTGTGGTTTAAATTGTTTGGTTTAGGAGATGGAAATGGGACAATTACTTTTAATCGCCTTCCGGAACCTCTTGAGCCACGGGAAAAGGACGCTTTTCCTCGGGGGCGCCATCGCGGGGGTGACCACGCTCCTGGTCTTCCTGGGGTGCCTTTCCTCGGGCGTGAAACAAACCATGCTGGAGTCCGCCCTGACAGTGGCCACGGGGGACATGAA
>JASHQZ010000315.1 GCA_030038835.1 candidate division FCPU426 bacterium | reverse complement strand
ACCCCATATTGCTTGCGCCAACCACCCGGATTCCGAAGGGTTCTTCCAGTGCCGCTATTGCGGGGGAGATTTCTGCGGACGTTGCGTTCATAAGGAAGAGGGCTTTTACCGTTGCAATCGGTCCCCCTGCGTCAAAGTCTTCAGAGCCCACCAGAAAATTCCTAGAAAATCTGTCCCAACCGCGGCCGTAGGAATCCACTCCTCGCCGCATTTTGAGTCTCTTGTGGCTAAAAATTATCCGTCATTTCCAAAAAAGGAATCCGATTCGCCCGTTACGGTGGCGAGGTTTGCCAGCGTGGCCGAGGCCAACCTGGCCAAATCTAAGCTGGCGGGCTACGGTATTGGATCCTTCGTGGCCGACGAGGCGGTTGGAAGTCTGTATTCCAAGGGCAACACTTTTCTTGAAGGAATCCGGCTCCAGGTTCGAACTTCGGATGCTGAAAAAGTGCTCAAAATCCTGGACTCCTTGGGGCCCGCGCACCCCAAGAGACAGCGAAAAACTGGGGAACCAGCGGGGGCTTGCCGCTATTGCGGCAAAATCCTCAACCTGAAGGAAGCGGGACGGGAGCCGGGACCCCTGCATTGCCGGAAGGCCGGATGCCGCAAAGCCTACCGGGCGGAAATGAAACGCCTCACCCGGGCCTGTCCTTTTTGCGGCACGAAGGTCCCCTATCCCCAGGTTTTTTGCGGCAAGTGTGGGGCCAAGATTCCGGAAATCCAATTGGAGTTGAAGCAAGGAACTGCCCGGGTCCTGGTTGCCCCCGTTGAAAAATGGGATTTTGGTTCAGCCTTTCTTTTGTGGCTGGCCCTTGTTTCAGTGGAAAATATTCCGGGCCTGATTTTCAGCGGCTCCCATTTTTTAAGGGGCCTTTTGCCAGACACCAATTGGCTGGAGTGGATTTTTTTGCTTTCCCTTGCGCCTTGCCTCCTCCTGGCAGTCGATTGGACAAGACGGTTCCAATTCCTTTCCTGGCTAGGCGCCTTACGGCACCTCGGTTACAAGGCGCCCAACCCGCGACAACTCCTAGCCGCCATTCTCATCCTGGTTCCCATTCTGGCAGGCGACTTCCTGGGTTTCCAGGCCTACCAGCAGGAGGGGGTTTTGATTCAGTTGAAAACCAGATGGGTCCTGCAGCTTTGGCACATACTTCTGGGCGCGGGCCTTTTCGAGGAGACCATCTACCGCGGTTTCCTTTTCCGTTTCCTCCGCCGGGGCCGATCTTTTTTCTCGGCCGCCGCCTTGACTTCCTTGCTCTGGGCTATAACGCACCTCTACCACGCCATGCCCATCGGGGGCCCATGGCATGACGACGCCCCGAAAACCCTGGTCCTTCTTTTCCAAGTGTTCGTAGACGGTATGGTGGGAGCCTTTGTCTTTGAGAGGGGCGGCTACAACATTTGGGGCTGGATGCTGGCCCACATCGGAATCGATATCTCCAGCCTGCTCAATGTATCCGGCGGGGACTTCTACGTGTCCAGTCTTCCCGAGAATTGGTTCGATCTAGGGCGTTGGATTTCGGTTGGCCTGACGGTTCCCATCGTGCTCTGGGTCCTGCCCCGTCCGGTAAAGGATGGAGTGTCGGAGGAGAAAGGAGGGAAAAAACCTATTCCGTTCCTAGGTAATGCCCTGGTTCTTCGTTGGAAGTCGATCTTACTGCCCTTTGTTCTCGCATCGGGGTTCATCCTATCCCTCTTCCTCATCTCGGCCCAAAGGCTTTCCGAGCGGGCCGATGAAAATGACTGGAAGAAACTCATGGACTCCCATTCCCGTTATGCCGGCGGTTACCGGAAATGGGCCCATGACCTTTGGGAACTGGATAAAGACGGTGCGGCGGTCGAAAAATGCAGGCAGGCCTTGGCCGTGGACCCGAAAAATGGAAAAACTTGGCTCTTGTGGGGAAGAATATTATGGGATCAAAAAAACTACGGGGACGCGGTTGAAAAATTCCGGAAGGCCGCCGAATATTCTCCCAAAAACGCCGCCGTCTATCTTTGGTGGGGCTACGCCTTGGAACATGAGGGAAAAAAAGAAGAAGCCATTCAAAAGTACCGGATGGTGCTCGCCCTACACCCGGATGAAACGGCTTTTATGGAATATGCGGGCCAGAAGATTGATGAGCTGAAAAATGCCAAATTGGAACACGGTTAGGTGGATCAAAGCCGGAATTTTCACCGGTTTTGCCCCTGTTTTCCTAAACTAACCCCCAGGCTGCGGCTGGAGTTTTCCCGCTGGATTTGAAATGGAGCCATAAGCGGAGGCCATGGTGTGAAAAGAGCCTTTATTCTTTTAATGATTTTAGGATTTGTCCGGCCTTTGGGGGCCGAGACGGACCCCCAGACCGTTCAATTCCTAAAAAAGCTGAACCTTTACTATTACTGCCCCAGCAGGGAAGGGTTGAAGGGTTTTACCTGCGACTTGACCGTCTCCGTATCGGAAGGTTACAAGAAAAGCCTCATGGGCCTGGGGGTGGACGCGAAACTGGCGAAAGCCCTGGACGGCCAAAAACTGACACTTTCGGTAGCAGCGGACGGCAAATATACCCTCGACACGGTGACGCCGGTGCCTTCAGGCGATGTCCATTTTGACAGTGAATTGAATCTTCAATTGGCCCATATCCGCAAGGACTTGCAGTCCGTTATCGAAACCTGGGTCAACGATGTGTTTGAGCCCGGTTTCGACCAGGACAGCTTCAACAACGACTGCACGGTGGTGAAGGGCCCGAATGGGTTTACGGTGGAGGAGACGATCCTTCAGGATGGATCACTTTTGAAAATGGATTATGACTCAAAATCTAAATTGGAAAAAATAACAGCCGTCAAAAATGGCACGGCATTGTTAATTATGAAATTATCTTATTCCCCGCAACCCAATGGATACCAGATGGATTCCTATTCGGGGGAGATGCCCAAAATGAAATTATCGGAATCCGACACGTTTACTTATGGAAGCGTGGAAGGCTATCGGCTGCCCTTGAGAGTTGTCAAAAAAGTACAGATGCCGCCCACGCTTGAAGAGGGGACTTCCATTACCTGCGATTTTTCCAATTACAGCCTGAGCCCATAATTTATTTCTTCGCCTGTTCGATCAACTGATCCAAGCCCTGGACCGAAGGGTTTTTTTCCGGTGTGGGGCCCAGGCTTTTCACCGTCTCAAAGTCCTTCAAGGCCAGGCTTTTCCTGTTTTCCTCAAGGTAAAGAACGCCCCGCACGTAGTAAGCCTCGGCACTGGTGGTATTCCCCTGGATGGCCGCCCCCGCCAGTCCGAAAGCCCCCGTCTTGTCCCCGGATCGGTATTCCTGAAAGGCCATTTGCGCCAATATCTTGGAAGTGAAAAAAGGGTCTAATTCAAATGCCTTTTGCATTCTCCGGGAGGCTTCCACCGTTCTCCCGGTTTTTTGCAGCGCCAGGGACCAATTCACGTTGAAGAAGGGGCTGGACGGGTTCCAGTGGACGGCGTTTTCATAGGCCTGTTCCGCCTGAGCCGAGTAGGAGGGGTCGAAGCGGCTGAGGGCGTCCTCCATTCGGCCCACATCATTGTAGTAGTAGGCATTGTAGGGACTCATTTGTACGGCCTTTTGATAGCAGGTGAGGGCTTCCAAATCCCAATCCCGAACTTTGGAGGGATCCAATTGGGCCCTTTGTTCGTAAGCCAGGCCCAAATAGAGTTCGTATTTCACTTCCAGCGGGCACAATTGGACCGCCTTTTTCATGTTTTGGATTCCAAAGTTGGAATAATCCAGGTAGGCATCCGCTGAGACCTGAGATTCAGAGTTTTTGAGGGCCTCGGAGACAGCGCTGGCCTCGCCAAAGGCGATGTCGGCACCCAGGCGGTCCAAGGAAAACCAACAAAGAAGGAGTAAAACCAGGACCCGCAAGGGTTTTTCAAAGGCCTTCCGGAAGCGGGCGCCGGGGGAAGATACGGACGGCGATGGAAGGTTCCGGTAACTCCATTGCACGGCCGCCAAGAGTAAAAACCAGAGCAGGTTGATGCCGGCAACGCCGAAACTGAAGAGGTTTTGCACTTGATAGGCGAGGGCCGAGGCAAAAACCCCGCCCAAAATCCAGCGGACCGAAGCGGAAGAATTTTGGCAGGTCTTCCATCCCATGAAAACGAAAGCCCCCAAGACGCACAGGTAGGCCGCCAGGCCCAAAAAACCGGTCGTGCTGGCCATTTGAAGTAATTCATTGTGGGCCATTCGGGAGCTCATGAACATGCCGTCGATCTCATTGAATCCGATGTCGCTGTAATAAGGGAAGGCGATCTTGAAAGTGTCCAGGCCGACGCCTAAAACGGGTTTGGCTTCGGCCATTTTGACCGCGGGACCCCAAATGTGCAGGCGGGAGGTGGCCAAGCTCCGGCCCACATGGACGGTCGAATCCCATAGCCGGTTTAAAAAGCCATGACCCAAGAACAAGAAAAGAATAAGGACGGCCAAGGAGCCCGCCACGGCGTAAGCCTTGCGGATTCCCAAAAGGTTTTGGCGCAGTGGCCCCGCGTATTCAACGTTGCGGAGGACGAGAAAGCCCCAAAAACCCATCCCCAGAAGGGCGCCCAAAAATCCACCCCTGCTGCCGGTGCTTAAAAGGCCTAGAATCATCAGGATGAATACCCCGGAAATGGAAGTCCAGGAAGGAAGCAGCAGGAATTTCAGGGCGGCCATGGACAACAGGGATAATCCAATGACCCGTAAAAGGAGCTGAAGCGGGCCGGGATCCTGCAAGTTGAGAAAGGAAATGCCCCTGGCCGTTCCCAAGACAAGGAAAAGGAAACCCAAGGCAGCCATGACCCATAGGAAAAATCCGGACGGAGCCTTGGGTTGGGGGACCGCTAGCAAACGCTTCAAAGCAATGGATAGGAAAAGCGGAAAGGACATAGCCAGGTAAGCCGAAAGAAAGTTGGGGTTGCCCATTGCCGCGAATTCACGGGTGGAAACGACCGACTCGGGGTTCCAAGCGATGAAATCAAACCCAAAATGCTGGCCGACGGCGTAAAGCGCGGAGAGGAGGGCGGCCAAAGAGTTGAAAATGACGAGTTTTTCAAACCTTTCATCGCTCAACCAGCGGCTGAGAATCCGGAACCATAAAAGATAAAGGATGAAAGTGGCCAATCCCGCGAAATTCTCGTAATCCCCCAAAAGACTTGTGCGCCAACTCAAGCTGGTCATGGGCAGGGAAGCGAGGGCTTCCACGGCCAGGAGGAGGCAAAGGGCCAGGCTCAGGGGCGTCGGTTTTAAGGGTTCGCCTTCCTTCAAATCCCAGAACAAGGCAGGAATCGCCAGGAGGGCCAAAAAAGTCAATTTCGGCAGTTCAAACTGGTCGTGGCCCTTGGTGAAAAACAAAAGAGGCGTGAAAAAAACAGCCAAAAGAGTTAGGAAATCAAAAAATTTGGCCAAAATCCGCTTTTGGAACATTTCGCTCATCCTTCGTGATAGAAACTGATTTTAACACGGTGGCCACCCGTAACTTTTTTTGAAAATGATTTTGGAAAAAATATTTTTTCATCCCGGGCATGGCGAAAAAGCCCTTTTTTTCTTGACAGGGTTCCTCAAAGCTTTATACTTAAAAAATCCTCAAAAAAATTGAACACGGATAACTTTTTTTGATTTTTTGCGCCACGGCCGCCCCAATTCAACCTTCCAAATTCCCTTTCCTCGCCCTTTTGTTGAACAAAACGCTTCCTGAGGCCTATTGAATGACCGACATCATCAGCCAGCACTGGCACATTGAGTTTTACGCCCCCGATGAGGCCCATATGCGCGGCATTTCGAAAATTTACGCCTCCGAGAAAACCCCTTTTCAAAAAGTCGAGGTCATCCAGTCCAACCACTACGGAAAATGCCTGATCCTGGACGGTTACATGCAATCGGCCCAATTGGACGAGTTCATTTACCATGAAAACCTGGTGCATCCGGCCATGGTGAGCTGCCCCAACCCCCAAAAAGTGGTGATCATCGGGGGCGGGGAAGGGGCCACCCTTTATGAGGTCCTGCGGCACAATACGGTGAAAAGGGCCTGGATGATCGACATTGACCAGCGGGTGGTGGAATTGTGCGAGAAATATATGCCCGAATGGCACCGGGGGGCCTTTAAGGATAAGCGGACCACCCTTTTGTTCCAGGACGGCCGAAAATTTTTAGAGAAGAGCAAGGAAAAATTCGACGTCATCATCATCGATATCCCCGAGCCCGTCGAGGAAGGCCCCGCCTACCTGCTTTATACCGAGGAATTCTACCGGATGGTGGCCAAAAAGCTGACTCCTCACGGCGTTGTGTCCCTGCAGTCGGGCTGTTCCGCGGAAAAGGAACTTCGCTGCCTGGCGGCGGTGCACAACACCCTGAAACGGGTATTCCCGAGGGTCTATTCCTGGCCCGCCAACGTGCCTTCCTTCGATATCCCCTGGAGCTTCACCCTTGCCTCCCCCTCGGTGGATCCTAAAGCCCTCAAAAGGGACCAGGTGGACCGGATCCTCAAGGAAAGGAAGGTGGGCCGCCTGAAGTATTACGACGGCGAAACCCATGAGGGTATTTTTTTCGTCCCTAAGTACATCCGGGACGGCTTCGCCCGGCTCAAGGACATCATCCGGGATGACAAGCCGCTGACCTACCGCTTTATCGGAGAGGAGAAGAACTCAGCTTAAATGGCAATTTACGACGGCCAAGATAAAACCCCCCTCTTCGACGCCATTGTCGGCTACGCCAACGAGAACAAGATCTCCTTCCACACCCCCGGGCACAAGCACGGCAAGGGCATGCTAAAGGTTTTCCGGCAATACGTCGGGGACAAGGTATTCCGGCTCGACCTGTCGGTGATGAGCGAGGTCGACTCCCTGCACGAGCCCAGTTCGGTCATCAAGGAAGCCCAGGTCCTTGCCGCCAAGGCCTACGGCGCCGATTACTCCTTTTTCCTGGTAAATGGAACCACCGGCGGCAACCAAGCCATGATCCTTTCCGCCTGTGACCCCGGCGACAAGATCATCATCCCCCGCAACGCCCATAAGTCGGTCATTTCCGCGGTGATCCTGGCCGGCGCCGAGCCCGTCTACCTCATGCCCAAGGTCGACGAAGTCTCGGACCTGATCCTGAACCTGACTCCCGAGCAAGTGGAGGAGGCCTGCCGCCAGCACCCTGACGCCAAGGCGGTTTTGGTCACCAACCCGACCTATTTCGGGCTGACCACCGACCTGGAAGCCATCGCGGAGATCGTCCATCAATACGACAAAGTGCTCCTGGTGGACGAAGCCCACGGCCCGCACCTGCATTTCCATCCTTCCCTCCCCAAGTCCGCCATTGATTCGGGCGCGGACATGTGCGTTCAATCCACCCACAAGCACCTGGCGGCCCTCAGCCAGGGTTCCATGCTTCACGTCAAGGGGGTTCGGGTGGACATCCTGAGGCTCAAGACCACGCTGCAGATGCTGCAGACGACCAGCCCTTCCTATGTGATCCTCGGGTCGCTGGACCTCTCCCGCTACCAGATGGTCCACGGGGGGGAGCAGGCCCTGTCCCAAGTCCTTGAAATGTGCGAGGCGGCCCGGGCCCGGATCAACAAAATCCCGGGCCTGTCCTGCCTGACGCGGGAGCAGGTCCGCAAGATCCCCTACCTGGACCTGGACCCCACCAAACTGACGGTTTCCACCAAGGGCCTGCCTTGTTCGGGCTACGACATGGCAAAAATCCTGAACTCCGAGTACGGCATCCAAACCGAAATGGCGGATTTCCAGAACGTGCTCTTGTTCGTTTCCTTGGGCAACACGCCCAAGGAATTAAAACGGTTCACATCGGCCCTGGAGAAAATCGTGGTGGACTATAAGGACATGTTTATGAACCAGAAAAAACGCAAGCGCATCGTCTTTCCCAGTTTCGTTCCCCGCAAGGAAGTGAATCCCCGGGAGGCCCTGACCCGGCTGACCCGCAAGATTCCCTTCAAGCGGTCCGTAGGGAAGGTTTGCGCCGAGATCGTCTGCCCTTATCCGCCCGGAATCCCCGTCCTTTGCCCGGGAGAGGTCATCACCCAGGAAATCTATAACTACCTCCTCAACGTCCTGGACTCGGGGGCCCGGATCAACGGCCAGTCCGACGGCCGTCTCCAAACCATCAAGGTCCTGGAGGACGCCCCGGCCGCATCCGCCCCCCAGAAAAAACTATTCGCCATCGGCTGACCACAGGAAACGATGTTTTGAGTTCTTAGTTATGAGTTTTGAGTTAGGGTGATTTTGGATTCGTTTACGAACCCAAAATTTCATTAACTCAGAGCCCAACACTCAAAACTTAAAACTGTTTTGGGAACTATGCTGTTGACGCCACAACATTTAAAGAAACAAAGACAAAACCTTTTTAGCCACAGATTCATGGGATGAATGGGATGAGTCTTTAGGCCTTTAGCTCATGTATCCCATGCATGCCGATTTTCATCAAAATTAATAATGATATCGGTATAGTCCCACAAATCATTAACTCTTTTAATGAGATGTGGGACATCCGTGGCCAAATGATTTTGGTTGTTCTTGTCTTTGCGTGCAGTTACGTCAAGTGAATAGTTCCGACTGTTTTTTGGAGAGGTTCCATGGCGTCGTCGGCTGAAGCCTTATCGAAGCTGCGCGAAAATAAAACCATCTTTTTGCGGCCCCTGGGATCCCGGGACTGGGACAAGAGCCGGGTGGAAATGGCCCTGGGGCGCCTACTCCACGTCGCCTACCCCATCCGAAAAGGCCGCCTGGTTCCCGTCATCCCCCAAGGGGACATTGAAGTCGGTTTTTCCCTGGGCGAGGAGTTTTTCACTTTCTTCAGCGTGGTTTTGGAGGTTCGGCGCAAACCCCTGCCGTTGCTGGTCCTTCAGCGCCCCTCGGTCAATGAAATGGTCAACGTGAAGCGCCGGATGTCCGAGCGGGTGGATTCCCTGGTCCCGGTTTCCTATGAAATCCGGGAGAACGGCTTTTCTTCCCCGCCCCGGCACACCCTGGCCCTCAACCTGAGCGCGACGGGGCTGGCGCTCAACACTTCCGAGCCCATTTCCCCCGGGACGCTCCTCAACCTGCAAATCCACCTTTCCAACGTCACGGGGGAAATGTCCCTTTGGGGAAACGTCGTTTCCTGCTCCAAGATCGTCCATCCTCGGGAGGAAAGGTATAAAATCCGGATTCATTTTGAGCCCGTCCCGTCCGCCCGGAGGCAGCGCCTTGAGGAGTTTGTGAGGATGAGGAAGGAGGCACAGGAACAGCTGGAATAAAGAGGGGTTTTTGTTACGGGATCAGGCGAGGGCTTTCTGGATTTCCTCGTAGCTTTTCACGCAGTTGCGGCCGTGGGCCTTAGCCTCATACATGGCCTTGTCCGCGCGGTCAATCATGGTCACTCCGCCGATGCCCTCATTGGAATGATAGGTGTCCACGCCGATGCTGACCGATACCTGGAGGGTGCGGCCCCTCACCATGATTTGATATACCCCCAAGGCCTCCTGGATGCGCTTGGCCAGGATCATGGCCCCCTCTCCCAGGGTGGCGGGCAGGATGGCCACGAATTCGTCCCCGGCGTAGCGCGCCACGAGATCCGTGGTCCTGAACATTGAACTCAACTTTTGGGCGATCTGCTTGAGGAATTGGTCGCCCACCGAATGGCCGAACTGGTCGTTGATTTCCTTAAAATGGTCCAAATCAATGAAGATGAGGGAAAGGGGCTGGCGGTAGCGTTTGGCGCGGTTGAGTTCGTATTCCAAAATCTGGTGGAAGTAGCGCCGGTTGTAAAGGCCGGTCAGGGTGTCGCGGATGGCCATTTCCTCGACCTTGGCGAAGAGCTTGGCGTTCTCGATGGTCAGGGCCGCCTGCCGGGCAAAGATGATCAAGATTTCCTTTTGCAGCAGGGTGGGGGCCTTTTCGTAAACCAAGAGCCCGATCAGGCGGTCGCGAATCTCCAGGGCCACCATTTCGGCGTTTTTCAGGTCCAGTTCGGTTTCAAAAAGCCGGGCCAAGCGGTCTTGGTCCAGCCCATCCTCGCTGGAGGCCACGTGGGGCTGGCAACTTTTCAGGAGGTCCGTTTCCTCATCGACGGTTAAAAGGACATTCATTTCCTGGATTTTTTTTTCATTCAGGCCGATGCCCGCGCACCCGGTGAGGCTGAAGGAGGATTCGTCCTTAATAAAGACGACCGCCTTGGAAATTCCGGTGCCGCTTTTGAGGCCGCGCGGGATGGACTTTAAAAGGGAATGAAGGGGCTTCGAGAATTGGAGCTCGGCGCTGGCATGGTACA
>JASHQZ010000314.1 GCA_030038835.1 candidate division FCPU426 bacterium | reverse complement strand
TAAGGAGGGAATGAAGAATGGAATTTTCAAGATTGGGTGTTCGCTTGGGGTGGAAGACCGCCGCATTGGCCGCGGCCGGTTTTTCCTTGCTGGGCACGGTACCGGCCGGGGCCCAACAGGCCGCGCCGGCCATCAGCGCGGGGGATACGGCCTGGCTCCTGGTCTCGGCGGCCCTGGTGCTTTTGATGACGCCGGGCCTGGCCTTTTTCTACGCGGGCATGGTGCGCAAGAAGAACGTCCTGGCCACCATCATGCAAAGCTTCATCCTCATCGCCCTCATCAGCGTGCAATGGGTCATTTGGGGCTATTCCCTGGCGTTCGGCCCCGGCAAGAGCTTCCTCTTCGGCGGGCTCGACTGGCTTTTCCTCAAGCACATGCCCGACGTCAGCCCGCTGGCGCCCACCGTCCCCCATTACGCCTACATGATCTTCCAGGCCATGTTCGCCATCATCACGCCCGCCCTGATCTGCGGGGCCTACGCGGAACGCCTCAGCTTCAAGGGGTTCGTGGTTTTTTCCCTCCTTTGGGCCACCTTCGTGTATGACCCCATCGCCCACCTGGTCTGGGGCGGCGGTTATTTCGGATCCCTGGGGGCGCTGGATTTCGCGGGAGGAACGGTGGTCCATATGTCCTCCGGCTATTCCGCCCTGGCGCTCGCCCTCCTCTTGGGCAAGCGGAAGGGATACGGCAGGGAAAACATGCCGCCCCACAACCTCACCCTGGTGCTTTTGGGCGCCAGCCTGCTTTGGTTCGGCTGGTTCGGGTTCAACGCGGGCTCGGCCTGCGCGGCCAACGCCCTGGCCTGCAACGCCTTCGTGACCACCAACACGGCCACGGCCATGGCGGCCCTGATGTGGTGCGCGATTGAAATGATCCACCATGGAAAGGCCACCACTTTGGGCGCGGCCTCGGGGGCGGTGGCGGGCCTGGTGGCCATCACTCCGGCCTGCGGCTACGTGGACCTGGTGGGTTCCCTGTGGATCGGCGCCATCGTCAGCCTCCTGTGCTACACGGCCATCCAGGTGAAGATCCAATTAGGCTACGACGATTCCCTGGACACCTTCGGGGTCCACGGGGTGGGCGGCACCTGGGGCGCCCTGGCCACCGGGATTTGGGCCCTCAAGTCCATCAACAGCGCCGGGGCGGACGGCGTCCTGGCCGGCAACCCGGGCCAGTTCCTGGTCCAACTGAAGACCGTGGGGTTCACGGCGGTTTATTCCATCGCCCTTACGGTCGTCCTTTACTTTCTCGTGGACAAGACCGTGGGCATGAGGGTCGGCCAGAGGGAGGAGGAGCTGGGACTGGACCTTTCCCAGCACGGGGAGGAAGGCTACCACATCTGACATCAGCTATTAGGTGCCAGGTATCAGGTGTTAGCCGACAGCTTAAAACTAACAACGAACTTAAATGCCACGGAAAACCGTGGGGGGAGGAACAGAATGATGAAAAAAATCGAAGCGATCATACGCCCCAGCGCCTTGCGAGCCGTCCTGGACGGCCTGAAGGCCGTCGGCTACCCGGGCGTGACGGTGGCCGAGGTGCAGGGGCACGGGAAGCAAAAGGGAATCACCGAGTCCTACCGCGGGCAAAGCGTGGAAGGGCTGCTTCCCAAGCTGGTGGTGACGGCGGTGGTGGGCGACAAGCAAGTGAAGAAGGTCGTGAACATCATCGTCAAGACCGCCCGGACGGGGGAGATCGGGGACGGCAAGATTTTCGTCTCGCCCGTGTCCGACGCCATCCGCATCCGGACCGGCGAAAAAGGGGAAAAAGCCGTATAAAAAAACGCTTTTTATAATAAACTGATAACCCCGCGGCGCCCCCGGTGCCGCGGGGTTATTTTTTTAGACCCCGGAGAACCCCATGCGACGCCCCCGGCAGGCCGCCCTTTCCCTCGGTTTTCTCCTCGGCGCCCCGGCCCTTTGGGCCGGCAGCCCGTTTCCCGAAGTCCAAGTGGTCCCCTGGAACGGCCACAAGGCGGCCGCCTCCCTGACCTTTGACGACGGCGACCCGTCCCACCTGGACGTGGCGGTGCCGGAACTCGACCGGCGCCATTTGCGCGGCACTTTTTTCCTGATCGCCAACCATATCGACCGCAAGGACGAGTGGCGGAAGATCCTGGCCTCGGGGCAGGAGATCGGGAACCACACCCTCGACCACCTCCACGCGAAGGACCTGGCCGCCCCGGACGAGGAATCCCAGGTGGTCGGGGCCCAGCGTGTTTTGCAAA
This sequence comes from candidate division FCPU426 bacterium, assembly GCA_030038835.1. Classification (GTDB taxonomy): domain Bacteria; phylum Oederibacteriota; class Muellerivitia; order Muellerivitales; family Muellerivitaceae; genus JAJPJW01. The sequence goes on along the minus strand of JASHQZ010000314.1, from coordinate 1,123 downwards.
AGGAATTCGGGATCCAGGTTTACACCTTCGCCTATCCCTTCAACGAGATTTCGCCCGGCTTGAAAAGCCGGGTGGAAAGCACCGACCTCCTGGCCAGGGGAGGGACCACGGACCGTTACGACATCACGCCGGACCAGGACCCGGACTGGATGGAGATACCGGCCCGGGGGACATTGACCGATATCCCCCTTTCGACCTACCGGAAATGGATCGACGCCGACTACCGCAAGGGGGGCTGGCTGGTCTGGGTGATCCACGGATTGGAAGGAACCCCGTCCGGCTGGGAACCCATCTCCCAAAAGAATTTCGGGGGAATTTTGGATGCCCTCCAATCCAAGGACATTTGGGTGGGGACTTTCCTGGAAGTGGGCGCTTATTTCCGGGCAGAAAAGGTCTTCGAGCACGCCAAGGTCCAGGGAACCCCGTCCGAAAGGGACTGGTCCTGGGACCTGCCGGACCATTTTCCGGAGGGCGTTTTCCTTAAACTGAGGCTGGTTCCCCCGCCAGGCGTTCCGGGAAAGCTGGAACTCCGGCAGGGCGGACGCCGGCTCACACCCGATTCCCAAGGAATTTATGCCATCGACTTCGGCTTGAAGAGGCTTAGCCTGCTTCTTACGCCCAAAACTTGACCGTGAAATTCACCGGGTAGGGGTCTTTTGACCTGAAACCATGAAAATTGACACGCCTGAAAAATTTCGGAGAATTTAATCATTCCCCAGCCCCTTTGGCCTGGAATTTCCTCCTTGAAACTGGTTAGAATTCGGTTATTAGGGTATTCACTTCATCGCGGATCGTTTTTAGGGTCGATTCAAAATCCTTTTATAAAGTTCAAATCATAACGGGATAGGCCGTTCGACGATATGTCGTTTAGGGAGGAATAACGTGGCAACGATCAAGGATGTCGCCAAGATGGCGGGAGTGACGATTGGAACCGTTTCCCGCGTCCTTAACAACAAAAAATGGGTCAGCGAGGACTGCCGGAAAAAGGTTTTAGTGGCCATCAAGGACCTGCACTACAAGCCCCAGGCCCATGCCCGGCGCCTTCGCCAGAAACATTCCCGCATTTGCGGGGTCATCGCCCCCCACCACACGGCCATTTTCCACAGCCCCTTTTTCACCCGCA
>JASHQZ010000313.1 GCA_030038835.1 candidate division FCPU426 bacterium | reverse complement strand
ACCTTTACAGCGCGGTTTGCGCGGTGCAGAACCTCTGGCTGGCCGCGCGCTGTGAGGGGGTGGGCGTGGGCTGGGTGAGCATCATCCAGCCCGATGAACTTTCGGCCCTGATGGGTTTGCCCGAGGGCGTGGTGCCCATCGCCTACCTCTGCGCGGGCTATACCGAGACCTTCGCGCCCGAACCGGAGCTCAAGACCACGGGCTGGCTGCCCCAGGTGCCCTTCACGGACCTGGTTTACGTGGATCAATGGGGAAAAAAACCATGACCCACGCCTGGGTATCATGGCTTGACGCGTGAAAGCCGCCTGGTTAGCATAAATCCATGATCCCTCAAGAAATCATGAAAATGAGCCCGGCGGAACGCCTGCAGTTGGTCGAGGAAATTTGGGACAGCTTGGCCGACCTTCCGGAATCCATTCCCGTTAGTCCCGCCCAACGCGCCGAGTTGGACCAGCGCCTGGAGAAATACCGGCAGGATCCCCAGGGGGGCATTCCTTGGGATGAAGTGAAGCGTCAGATCCTCAACCGGAAATGAGTTCTTTTCCCGGTTTCAAGCCGGAAGCCGCAGCTGAGGTAGAAGAAGCCTTCCTGTGGTATGAGAGCCAAAGCCTTGGACTTGGCACCGAATTTTTGAGGTCGTTAGAAGCCTGTTTGGCCCATATCCAAAGGTTCCCCCTGGCCGCCTCCGAAGTACACCATTCCATGCGCCGCGCCATCCTACACCGCTTTCCTTATGGCGTTTTCTACCTGTCTTCCGAGGGCAAGTTAACAGTGTACGCCGTCTTCCACTTCAGCCGGGATCCAGTCCACCTTGCCAAGCGGTCTCCATCCAGGAAGTAGACTATGCCCGAACCGACGATGACGCCGAAGGAAGTAAAGGAAAAGGGCCTGCTGGTGGTTTACACCGGCGAGGGCAAGGGAAAGACCACCGCGGCTTTGGGCATGGTGTACCGCGCCCTGGGGTGGAACAAGAAGGTGGCCGTGATCCAGTTCATCAAGGGCAAGTGGATCACGGGGGACCGTAAGTTCGCGGCCACCCAATCCCGGCTTTCCTTTTCCACCATGGGCGAGGGCTTTACCTGGGAAAGCCAGGACCTGGCCATCGACAAGAAGGCGGCCGAGGCGGCCTGGGAAAAGGCCAAGGGGTTCATCGCCTCCGGAGAATACTTCCTAGTTGTCCTGGATGAACTGACCTACACCGTGCACCACCATTTCCTGCCGCTTTCCGACATCCTTTCCACGCTGAAGAACCGCCCCCAGGAACTGACGGTCGTGGTCACGGGCCGCGGCGCGCCCCCGGAACTCATCGAAATGGCGGACCTGGTGACCGAAATGAAAAAGGTCAAGCATCCCTTCGACGCGGGCCTCCCCGCCAAACCGGGCGTGGACTTCTAAAAAAGTTATGAGTTTTAAGTGTTGAGTTCTAAGTTAAGGTAACTTTTCAGTTCGAAGTTCAAACTGAAAAATTTTCCACGATTCATGATTCAAAATTGAGAACTCAAAATTCGCTTCGGAGGTATTTGGGTGCCAGCTAAAACTCTCATGGTCCAAGGCACGGCCTCCTCGGTGGGTAAGAGCCTACTCGCCACCGCCCTTTGCCGGTATTTTCGGCAGCAAGGCTTGAGTGTGGCCCCTTTCAAGGCCGTCAACATGGCCTTGAACTCCTTTGTCACGCCCGACGGCCGGGAGATCGGCCGCTCCCAGGCCGCCCAGGCCGAAGCCTGCGGGTTGGAACCCGCCGCGGAAATGAACCCCCTTCTTTTAAAGTGCGAACCCGGCCGCGTTCAGGTGGTGCTCCTGGGCCGGGTGGTAGGCTCCATGACCGCCTCGGAATACGACAAGGCCTTTGACGGCTTCCGCCCGGCCGTTTCCGGCGCGCTGGAAAAGCTCCGCTCGTCCTATGACCTGGTGGTGCTGGAGGGCATGGGCAGCCCCGTGGAAGTGAACTTGAAGCGCAAGGACGCGGCCAACATGGAAATGGCCCGACTGGCCCGGGCCCCGGTCCTTTTGGTGGGCGACATCGACAAGGGCGGAGTTTTCGCATCCCTGGTGGGCACCCTGGAACTGTTCGAGCCCGCCGACCGGGCGCGGGTCAAGGGCTTGGTCATCAACAAGTTCAGGGGCGGGAAAAAAACCCTGGAGCCGGGACTCGAGTTCTTAAGACAAAAGACCGGGGTGCCGGTCCTGGGCGTCCTTCCCTATTTATCCGATGTGGGGATGGCGGAGGAGGATTCGGCGGCGCTGGGGGAATCCCCCGCGGCTCCCTCCGGGCCGGTCACGGTGGCGGTGTTGCGCTTTCCCCACCTCTCCAACTTTGATGAGTTCAAGCCCCTGGAGCGCACGCCCGGCCTTGGCCTGCGTTACGTGCAGTCGACCCAAGAGGCCCAAGGCGCGGATTTGGTCATCCTGCCCGGCACCAAGGCCACGGTTGCGGACCTTCATTGGCTGCGCTCGCGGGGTTTCGACGCCTTACTGAAGGAACGGGCGAAGAACGGCCAGCCGGTCCTTGGCATTTGCGGCGGCTACCAGATGCTGGGCCGGGTGATCGAGGACCCGGCCCATGTGGAATCCGGCGAATCCCATGTGGAGGGTTTGGGGCTTTTGCCCGTTTCCACCCGGTTTGAAACCGGCAAAGTCACGGCCCAAGTGGAGGCCCGGGGTGCCGGGCGGAGTCTTCTCACCGAAGAAGGGCAAAATTTAAAGGCTTACGAGATCCACATGGGGCGCGTGGAAAGGAACGGGGCCAGGGGTTTTTTGAAGATCGCTTTCCGCAACGGCCAGGCGGTGGAGGAGGAGGACGGCGCGGTGGACGGCGCGGTCCTGGGGACCCTGTTGCACGGCCTTTTGGAGAATGAACCGGTGCGCATCTCACTGGTATCCGGTTTGGCCCAAAAAAGAGGTTTGGAGTTGCCCGCCTGGAGTTATTCCAAGGAAGCGGATTACGACCGCTTGGCCGATATGGCGCGGCGGAATTTAGATACGGCCGCTCTCCATCAAATCGTCGGCCTTTGAGGGCCTAACGCCTTGGGGCGCGTTTCCGGGACGGGGTCTCCGGTAATCCCGGAAGACCGGGTTGAGTTGGGTCTTCCAGCGGACCCGGATAGGTGACCTTCGGCGGATTGGATTTTTTGTCCACCTTGGCGAAGGAAGTCATCTCGTGGGGCCGGGTGGAGGTGGGAGAGAGGAGATGGACCACGGAAAGGCCCCGGGCTGTCTCGGCGTCGGAAATGAGCGACCGGTGACAGCGCCAGGGAACGGCCTCGGCGCACATGACGGCCGTCTTCAGGCTTGGCAACATTTCGTTGAGCTTGTCTAAGCCTTTCTCGAATTCCTCCGTCTGCATGTAATCGGCGAATCCCCGGAAGCTGGCGTTCTTCCAACCCAGGTTGATGGAATCCTTCTTGGAGTGGCGCAATCCCCCCAGTTCCGGCAGGTGGGCGTAACGGATGTTGGCCTTATTGAGGGCCGGCGCCAGATCCTCCTTGTTGAACCAGGGCACCCGGCGGGACTTGGGCAC
>JASHQZ010000312.1 GCA_030038835.1 candidate division FCPU426 bacterium | reverse complement strand
CTTGAAGGACTATTTGGACCGTAAAAATAAGATTATCCAAATATAATAGGGGCTATTGACCCTCCCATCAAAATACAATCCCTGGCCTTACTTTCTCATTTGGGTTATCTCCCTTTGGCTGCTTTCCTATTTCCATTTGGACGCTTCTCGTGAATTAGCCATTAGCCTCCTAGGTTTGGCCCTGCCCAGTCTGCTGGCCTTCTGGAAAGCCCCGCCGGTTTCCGCATCCGCCGAACCCTTTCCACAGGAAAACCGCCCGCCGCTACCCGCCTCCGCCTGGCCTTTCTTGCTCCTTCTCGTCGCCGCCTCATTTCTGCGGCTCAAAGACCTCACCACCTTGTCCGCCTGGCCCGACTTGGATGAAGGAGGCGCCGCCTTTTACGCCCTCGAGGCCCAGAGGGGTCATTGGCGTTTTTTCTATCCCATCCCTCAGGTTCCCCCCGCTTTCTTCTGGCTCCTGGGCCTTTACTTCAAGTTTATTCGGCCTTCCCTGTTTTCCGCCTGGCTTTTTCCCGCCCTCTTAAGCGTGTTCTCGGTGGGATTGGGTTATCTCGCCTTGCGGACCCGTTTCCCGGCCGTTTTTTCCCTTATCTATTTGACCCTGCTGTCGGTCAGCTTTTGGGACCTTTACACGGGCCGTTTTTGCATCTACCTGGGTTTGTTGTTTTTTTGGGAAATGCTCGCGTTTTGGATCCTGGCCGTGTTTTTCAACCGGTCCGGGTCGCCGCAAGGCCCCTTTTGGGCCGTCCTGTTGGGTCTGGTCGCCGGGGCGGGACTTTTCGTTGCCATCAGTTGGCCCATCGTCCTGGCCATGCTAGCCTTGGCGGTTTACGGAGTAACCGCCGGAAAGGGGAAAAAAGGGATTCCCCAGGACTTCCTCTGGTTCTCCGCCGGGACCTTCATTTTTTGCTCCCTTTTTCTGGCCGCCGCTCTCCACGAGAAATATGGTCAATATATTTCCGGCAGCTGGGTCTTCGGCCGGGGATGGAACGGATGGGCCACCTGGCGCGACTGTTTCCTGAACTTTGGGGCCATCTTCGCCGACCCGCAGATTCCCTTCCGTTACGGCCCGGTATGGGGCGGCTTGTTGAATCCCCTGGAAGGGGCCTTGGTCCTCGCCGGGCTGGTGGAATGCCGGCGCAAGTGGCGGGACCCCTTGCTTCAATGGGTGGCCCTGGGCAGTGTGCTGTTTCTGGTCCCCGGGCTTGTTTCCAGGAGTTATGACCCCTTCCGGATGCTGCAGGCCCTCCCCCTGCTTCTTTTCCTCGCCACTACCGGATGGATGGCCTTGGTCCCCTCCCCTTCAAACCACCGAAAGATTTTCACCGCCGCTGGAATCCTGGCCCTCTCCGCCGGGCTCAACTTGTACCACCTGTGGGGCCCCTACCACGGGCTTTGGGGCGTTCCCAACGAAAATTGGTACCTTTTCAAATCACCGGAGTTTTACCGGGCCTACCAGATTTTGGAACCCCTGGAACGCGAGCAGGGACCCGGCGCGGTCCTTTCGGATCTGTGGAGCCAAACGGGTGACCAAACTCTGGAATTAGCCTGTTATGCCTTTGACGCAGCCCATAATCCCGCTGTCCCTTTGGACCAAGTCCGCTGGGTGGCGGTCCTCGCGGACCCCAACTACAAACCCTTCCTGGCCAAGGATTTTCCGCAAAACCACTGGTATTGGTTGGGGAACCTTTATCCCCTCAACACGGGCTTGACGATGGCCGTTCTGCCCGTGACCCCCCAAAACCGTGGGCGGCTTTTAGAATGGCTCCAGGCCAACCAAGCCTTAGAGCCCGCCACTTCCTGTATCCTGAACTTTAGGACAGGTTCCTCTCAGGAAAACGCCTTGGACCTCCTCCGCCGGGCCTACGCAAGCATCGGCCGGGACCCTTTCCTTCAGTCCTGTTTTTGGGAAAAGGTCTATGTGCGCCAGGCAGCGGCCAACAATCCTTCCGGAATGCTGGAAGCCCTCAACCGGGGCCTTCAAAAGGGATACCCGCTGGCCCAGTTTTACAACGACAAGGGGATGCTTCTGGCCCAAGCGGGCAGGGCGGCCGAGGCCCGGGAATGCTTCCAAAAGGCCCTTCGAGCGGCCCTGAACCTGACTTCCGCCGCGCAAAACCTGGACGATTTGGATAAGAAAACAAACCCCTAAGAACCCCTAACAAAAAATCAAAACAAAGACAATTTGAACCACCAAGGTCACCAAGCTCACCCAGAACAACGAATGGATAATATTTTAAAACGGAACTATGTACTTGGCGTCAGTTTCCAAAAACCCTCTCCCCTCGAGGGAGAGGGGGATAGACGTCAAATCAACTGCGAACTGACGCCAAGTGCATAGTTCCCTTTTAAAATCTAAACAAATCACAGATTTTTATACCTTTCTTGGTAAGCTTGTGCTTATTCACCATCAAGGAGTTAAAGAAATCGGTACTATACCGACCTCATTAAATGCTTTATGGAAGGTCGGCATGGTGACCTTGGTAGTTAAATAGGTTTTTTAGACTCTCTAAGAGCCTTTCAGGTTAAATCCGCCCGCAGCTTTTGGTTTTGCTTCGCTTGGCCCGGGAAGCCCGTATAATCATGTCCCATCCCGGTTTTTTAAAGGAGTGTTCCATGAAACACGAAATGACGACAACCACCTTCGAGCTGGAAGGCTACCAAGTTGTCAAAAACCTGGGGCTGGTGCGGGGCATCACGGTGAGGTCCCGCTCGGTGATCGGCAACTTCGGCGCGGGCATCCAGGCCATCTTCGGGGGCAATATCACCATCTTCACCAGCC
>JASHQZ010000311.1 GCA_030038835.1 candidate division FCPU426 bacterium | reverse complement strand
AGGATGGCCGCCAGGACGATGGTGAACTCCAGCTCATGCACATTGTCCTTGATGAAGCTGGTGGTGTCGAAGTTGACGCCAATGTGGTAACCCTTGGGAAGCTGTTGGGCGATCTTCTTCATCTGGGCCCGGGCGGCTTCGGCCACGCTGACGGCGTTGTAGCCTTGCTGCATGACGATGCCCAGGCCCACGGCGGGCGTGCCGTCGAAACGGGAAATGCCGGTCAAGGGGGTCACGATGCCGTCTTGGATGGTGCCGATATCCCTCAGCCGTGTCAGGGTGTAGTTGGGGTTGCCGCCGCGCGTCAAAATGGGCAGGTTGGCGAAGTCCGGGATTGTATAGGCCTCGCCCATCACGCGGATGGAGTATTCCACGTCGGGTGTTTCCATGTAGCCGGCGGGCACCTCGGCGTGCTGATGCTGGATCGAATTGATGAGGTCCAGGGCGGTCAGTTGCTTGGCGTTGATCTTGTCGTTGTCCACCCACAGGTTCACTTCCCGGTCCATGAAGCCGCCCAGGTTGACGGCGGATACGCCCGTCAGGCTGGTGAAATGGTCCTTGATGTGGTCTCGGGTGTAAAGCATCAAGTCCTTCTCGGACAGGGGGGGATCGGCGGTGACCGCCAACCAGATGATGGGGGAGCTGTTGGGGTTGTATTTCGTGATGACCGGCGGGTAGATGTTGGTGGGAAGCTGGTTTTCCACCGAGAAGACCAGGGTTTGGACTTCCTGGACGGCCACGTCCACGTTGCGGGAAATGTCCAGGTAAACCGAGATGCTGGCCTGGCCCTGGGTGCAGGTGGTCTGCACGTCCTGGACGCCCTCCACCCCCATGATGGCCTGTTCCACCACGTCGGCCACCTCCTCCTCCACCACTTCGGGCGCGGCGTTGGGCAGGGTGATGGTGACGTTCACCACCGGGAAGCTGACGTCCGGCATCTGGGAGAGGCCCATGCGCGTGAAGCAGATGAAGCCGAAGAACATCAAGCCGATCATCAGCATCCAGGCGAAGACCGGGTTTCGGATGGAAATATCGGATAAGGTCATTACCACTCACTTCGTTCGTGAATTTAAAATTTTGAATTATGAATTTTGGTAATTTCCGCGGAACGGAAATTTCTTCAACCCAAAACTCAAAATTAGTTTTTGCCTTTTTTCGGGGCGGGGCTTTCCGTCAAGGCGCCCGTATGGTGGGCCTTGGGCCGCTCGAAACCCGCCATGATGCTGTAGGCGCAGGGCACCACCACCAGGGTCAGGAGGGTGGAGAAGATGATTCCGCCGATGATGACGATGGACATGGGCTGCCGCAGCTCGGCCCCCGGGCCCAGGGCCAGGGCGGCCGGAACCGCGCCCGCCACGGTGGCGCAGGATGTCATCAGGATGGGCCTGAGGCGGATGGGGCAGGCCGCCATCAGCGCGTCGAAGACCCCCATGCCGGCGGAACGCCTCTGGTTGGTGAAGTCCACCAGCATGATGGAATTCTTCTTTACCAGACCCAAAAGCAGGATGATGCCCACCATGCTGTAGATGCTCAGGGCCTTTCCGGTGATGAGCAGTGAAAAGAAGGCCCCGGTCACGGAAAAGGGCAGGGCCAGAAGGATGATGATGGGATGGATGAAACTGTTGAACTGGCTTCCCAGCACCATATAGGCCACCGCCACGCCCAGGAACATCACGAACAAGAGCTGCTGCAGGGAATCGGCGTTAGCGGCCGAGGTGCCGGTCAATTGCACGGTGTAGCCCTCGGGCAGGATGCTCTTGCACACGGCGACGGCCTCATTCAGGGCCTCCTGTTGGGAATGGCCCCGCGCCGCGTTGGCGTAGAAGATCACCGACCGCTGGCGCATATCGCGGGTGATCTGCTGCAGGGAGTCGACGACCTTGAGGCTGGCCACCGCGGAAACGGGCAGCACCTCTCCGATGTTGTTGCGCACGTAAATGGAGTTGATGGAGGAAGGGCCCTTGCGGTCGTCCACGGGAACCCGGATGGCGATGTAGTTGTCATGGCCACCCTCGTGGTAATAGGTCCCTTGGAACTGGTAGCCGCCGATGGTGGCGGCGATCACGTTGCCCAGGTCGTCCATGTTGACGCTCTCCAGGGCCGCCTTGACGCGGTCGGGGATGACGCGGATTTCGGGCTGGCCGTCCAGGAAGTTGTCGTACTCATCCGTCAGTTTGGGATCCTTCCGGAAGGCTTCCCGGATCTTCTGTACGCAATCGGTCAAGACGTCCCAATCGGGGCCGCTGACCAGGAGCTCGGCCGCATAGCCCTTGCCCGTGGACCAGCCGCGCATGTTGAGGTCCTGGATGGAAACGCGAAGCTCCGGCGAGGCCTTTTTCAGGTTCCGCCGGATCCAGTTCTCGAACTCGTCCTGGGTCAGCCTTTGGGGCACCAGCCGGCGGTAGATATTAATGGCCCAGGCCCAGGGCCCCAGGGCGGGATCTTTCTCCGAGGGCTTCACGATGGGCCTGTCCTCGGGGTCCTTCATGGTCAAGAAGATGTTGCCCACGTTGGGCGTGGTGCCGCCGAAGCCGCCCACGGCGGCGTAGACGTTTTTCACCTCGCCGCGGGTGTGCAACATGGTTTCGCAGGCCCTGACGATCCCATCGGTCTTATCCACGGAATATTGGACGGGAAGGTTGAGGTTGATAATGAAAACGCTCATGTCGGTGTCGGGAACGAATTCCTTCTTTACCATCGGAATGGTGTACAAGGAGCTCAAGAAGATAATGACCGAAACGATCGCCACCCACCAACGGTGGTCGAAGAAAAGGTGAGAATAAATAAAATGCCTTTCTTTCCAAAGGAACAACAGGACCACAAGGGCGAAAAGGGCCAGGGAGGCGAGAAAAACATGATGGCCCAAAGGGGTCGCCCATTTCTTCAAGCCCATCAAGAGGGCCACGCCCACGGAGAAATAAAGCAGGGGCGTGCCGGAATAAATAGGTTTCTTCGCCTCGGCCTGGACCTCCGCCACCAGCTTCTTGCGGCTGATCAGGAAGACCCAGGAGAAAAGGCGGTGGAGGGGGGAGATGTCCCCGGTCTTGAATTCCTCCAGGATCTGGCCCGTCTTCCAGCGCAGGCAGACTTCCAGGACGCGGGTGTAGAAATCGGACAATTTTTTGAACTGGGTGTTCACGAAATGATTGAACCAGCTGTCCTCGGCGGCCTTGTGCACGAACTCGGCGCAGCGCATGGGGGTCAAGGTGATGGCTTCCAGGAGCGAGATCATGACCGCCCCCGAGATGGTGATGCCGAACTGGAAGAAGAATTTGCCGATCACCCCGGTCATGAAGGCGATGGGCAGGAAAATGGCAACGATGGCGATGGAGGTGGCCATGGCCGCGAAGGTGATTTCCCGGGCGCCGTGCAGCGCCGCCTCCACCTGGTCTTCGCCCTTTTCCTGGTGCCGCACGATGTTTTCCAGCACCATGATGGCGTCGTCCACCACCACGCCGATGGAGAGGGACAGGGCCATGAGGGTGAAGGTGTTCAAGGTGAAGCCGAAGAAGTAGGTGACGATGAAGGTTCCGAAGAGGGAGGTGGGGATAGCCAAGAAAACGTTCAAGGTGGAAGACCAGCTTCCCAGGAACACGAAGCAAACCAGGGCGGTCAGGATGGCGGCCAGGCAGATGGTCAGCTCCAGTTCGTGGACGTTGTCCTTGATGAACTTGGTGGTGTCGAAGTTGACGTTGATGTGGTAGCCCTCGGGCATGGTCTTTTGGACATCCATAGCCCGCTGCTTGGCGGCATTGGCGATGTCCACGGCGTTATAGCCGTCCTGCATGACCACGCCTAGGCCCACCGAAGGCGAACCGTTGAAACGGGATAAGCGCACGATGGGGGTGACGATGCCGTCCTCGACGGTGCCAATGTCCTTCAGGCGGGTTAGTTTGTAGTTAGGGTTGCCGCCCCGGGTCAAAACGGGAAGATTGGCGAAATCGGGGACCGTATAGGCCTCGCCCATGCTGCGGATGGAATACTGGACATCGGGGGTTTCCATATAGCCGGCGGGCACCTCGGCGTGCTGGTGTTCGATGGAGTTGATGACGTCCAGGGCCGTCAATTGGCGGGCGTTCAGCTTGTTGTTGTCCACCCAAACGTTGATTTCCCGGTTCATGTAGCCGCCCAGGAAAACCTGGGCCACGCCGCTCAAGCTGGTGAATTTGTCCGCGATATGGTCGCGGGTGTAGAGGTTCAGGTCCCTAAGGGTGTGGGGGGGGTCGGCAGTGACGGCGAACCAGATGATGGGGGAGGCGTTGGGGTTCAACTTCTTGATGACGGGCGGGAAGATATTGGTGGGAAGCTGTTTTTCGACCGAGAAGATCATGGTCTGGACTTCCTGGACCGCCACATCCGGATCCCGGCTGATATCCAGGTAAACCGAGATGCTGGCCACTCCCTGGCTGCAGGTGGATTGGACGTCCTGCACGCCCTCCACCCCCAAAACAGCCTGCTCCACGACGTCGGAAACGTCCGACTCCACTACCTCGGGCGCCGCGTTGGGCAGGGTGATGGAGACGTTCACCACCGGGAAGGTCACGTCCGGCATTTGGGCCAGGCCCATGCGCCCAAAGCAGATGAAGCCGAAAAAGATGAGCCCGGCCATGAGCATCCAGGCGAAGACCGGGTTGCGGATGGATATGTCGGATAAGGTCACTTTCAACTCCAGTTCAAAGTGTTGAGTTCGAAGTTCCGGAAATTTTTCAGCCCTGGGGGATAGAAAAATTTCAACCTTAACTAAAAACCGCGAACTGTGGACTGCAAACTTTATTTTTGCGTCATCTTAGGAAGTTCGCCTGTCGCCACCTGAAGCCAAAGCCAATCGTAAAGGGTCTGGTACTTGGCTTGGATATAGCTCACCTCGGCGGTTTCCAGGGACGTCATGACCTGCAGCAATGCCAGGTTGGTGGTCAGGTTCAGCTTCAGGTCGTGCAGGGTATCCTTATAGTCTTCCTCATAAGCAGCCACGGCTTTCTGGTAGGCATCGGTTTCCGCCATCGATTCGTTCAGGCTCTTGTAGGCCTCGCGGATGTCGTCCAGGGCCGTCCTTCGGGCCAGGGATAAAGCCAACTCGGCCTGGCGCTTTTTGGAGGCCGCAGCGTCCTCCTGGGCGAAATCTTGGCCGCCGGCAAAGAGGGGAAGGGAAGCTTCGAGTTCAACGGTCCACACATTGGTGTCAATGGTTTTGTTATAGTCAACGTAGTAGTCGCCTTCGGCGATAAGGGTCGGCAGGTGCAGCCCGTGGGCCGCCAGAAGCGCAGCGTCCGCCACCACAACGCTGGCGGCGGCGGACTTCACGTCGGGGCGATCCTCCACTTTCGCTTCGGCGTCCTCCAAGGTAAAGGACGGCTGGGAATAACTTTCCTCGCAAACAAGGGGCTGGTCGGGCTTGATATTGGCCAGCGTGACCAGGGTCACCGCGGCCTGGGAAAGTTGATATTTGTCGTTTTCCAGGTCGGCCAAGACCTGCATCAGCTGGGCTTGGGTATTGGCGACATCGGACAATTGGGAGCGTCCGATGGT
>JASHQZ010000310.1 GCA_030038835.1 candidate division FCPU426 bacterium | reverse complement strand
TCGCCCGCGCACCAGGGACAGCGGTTGGGTTCTTTTTTCATGTCGTCTCCCTGTTAAAAAAGGAATTGCGCACTTGACAAACCACTTCGATGCCGCCGGATAAAAATATCTTCCTCCTTTGATGAAAAAGGTGGAATTTTTATTCCCCGTTCTTCCCGAGCTCCTGGGCCCTTTTCAGGCACCGGCGGGCCATGCCGGCTTCGCCCAGCCGCTGGTAATCCTCCCCCATCTGCCGCAGGACCTTGGGGTTGGCGGGGCCCAGCGCCAGGCCGGTTTTCAACATTTGAAGCGCCTGGGCCGGATGGCCCTGGGCCAGGTCAAGGTCCGCCATCTTCAGGTAAAAAAGGGGCTCGCCCGGGTTGTGCCGGAGGCCCTCCTGGTACAAGGCCTGGGAATCGCCGGGCCTTCCCTCCCACTGGAAGATGGTGGCCAGGTTGACCAAATTCTCGGGGTTGGAGGGATCCAATTCAAAGGCCTTCCGGAGCGCCCCCTCGGCCTCCGGATAGGACTTGAGGATGGCGTAACTGGTGCCCAGGCGCCGGTAATCGTCGGCGGAGTCGGGGTTGATCGCCACGGCTTTTTTCATCTCTTGGACCGCTTCCTCGTGCCGTCCCAAGTGCTCGTCGATCTCCCAAAGGTTCTCATGCGGGCCCAGGAAATGATCGTCCAAGGACGAGGCGGCCTGGAATTCCGCCACCGCTTCCTCCACCTTTCCCAGCCGCAAAAGGGCCATCCCCGCGCCGTTGTGGAGGAGCGCCAGGGTGGCGGGATAGTCGGACGCGGCCTGCTGCGCCCGCCTCACGCAAAGGAGCGATTCCCCGAACCGGCCCTCCTGGTCGTAAATCAGGCTCAAGTGGTAGTAAAACTCGTAGTACCTTCCCCCGCTGCGCCGTATCCCCTCCAAAAAAAAGGGTTCGGCCGTGGCCGAAAGGCCGTAGGCCTCGGTGAAGATCCCCATGTTGAAAAGGTCCGACGGGTAGGCCGTGGTTTGGGCGAAACCCCGGAGGAAGCCCTCCCAGCCCGGAAGGGGTTCCATCCGCAAAAGTTCCGGCTGGTCCGCCGCCAGGGTGGGGGGCACGCCGTATTGGGACAGGAGCGGGCCGTAATCCAGGGAAGGCACCTTGTCGCCGAAACCCTTCCTGAGGAAAACCGCCGAGACCGGGTCCAGGTAAACCAGCCGCCAGTCGGGCATGGACTTCAACTCCTCCACCCAACCCAGCGTGTTGAGGGGCTGTAAAAGGATCATGTCCGCCCCGTATTTTTCCGCCAGGGCCCGCAGGCCGCCGGGTTTGAAGGCGTAGTTGTACTCGTTGAAGAATTCCGGCCCCATGACCTCCAGGCGCCCGTCGATGAAGGTCTTCCCCGGCGGGCCCTGCCAGTCCAGCCAGCCGCCCAGGCCGATCTGGTTCAAGATCCGGCCGTCCAGGTGGTTGCGGGCGAGGAACTCGCAAACCTGGACCGGCACATGGTCCTCGTCCAGGCCCAGCCCCAGCCGTTCCGTCCGGTGTTCGGAGGCGTAATAGGCCCCGGTGGCGACCCGCAAGCAGAGCCCCAGAAACAAGACCGTCCAAAGGACGGGTCCTGGGGCGGGCCCCAGGGCCCGCCCCAGGACCGGCGGCAGGCGCAGGAGGGAAAGGGCCGCCGACTCCCTTTCGCTCCAATCGGCCCAGCACCGGGCCGCCAAGGGCGCGCAGGCCATCATGAAAAGCGGGATGTTGCGCACGGCCGCCAGGGAAAGGACGAAGAATACCGCGGCCAGGAGGACCTCATGGATTTTCCTCCGCCGGAAAGTCGACGCGCAAAGGGCCAGGAGGAAGCAGCTGAAAAGCTTATAGGCCACAAGGTAATGGGCCGGCATCAGGAATAGGCCGCCCTGCAGGGGCCAGGACGGCTGCAATTCTCCCACGTTTTCCTTGAACACGTTGATGGAGCCCAGCATCAACAGGTGGCTCAGGGGATAAAGCCATCCATTGGCCATGTTGGGGTTCCAAAGGCAGATGACCACGGAGAAAAGGAAATAGGCCCCCAACCGTTTGGGGAACACCCTTTGGTGGAGGTACTCCGAAAGGATGTAGAAGGCAATGACGCCCCAGCCCAGGGGGAAAAGGCCCTCCACGTTGGCCCAGGCCAGGCTGATCAGCGGAAGCAGGAAAAGAAGGCCGCGCCCCCCGGCTTCCCGCTTCTCCAGGACCCAAAGGGTCGAAAGCAGGAATAGCCAGCTCAAGGTTTCGGGCCGGGCCCGGAAACGGAATTCGGATCCCACGAGCACCGCCAAGGCCAGCAGGACGCAAATGCCCGTGGAGGCGCCGGTGGCGCGCAGGCGTTTCCAGGTGATGAGAAGGACCGCCGAAAGCAGCAGGACGTTGGCGATGCCGATCAGGGTGTAGCTTCCCAGGCGGTAAAGGAGGTAAAGGCCCACCTGGTAAAGCCAGTGGATGTCCACGTAATCGTGGTCGGTGACGGTATAGGTGTAGCTGTCCTTCAGGGGAACGCCGTGGTTTTCCAGGATCCATTGGCCGCCCTTTAAATGGAACCCCAGGTCGGTGTCCACCAGGGGCCGGACCCAGAGCAACAAGCCGAGGAGGAAAAGGGCGAGGACCGGATAAAGCCAGGGGTCCTCCCGGCGGGAAGGCGCCGGGGCGGGAACCTTTTTGGGTTTGGGCGTTGAGTCCATTGGATCGGGGGAGCCTTTGGGAATCCGGGGTTGACGCATTTTATCGCCGAAGCCGGCTCCCTGCCGATGATTCGGGCGATAATCCCCAACAAAACTTCATTCCTCCTTCGCCCAGGCTACGGTGGGCATGTCGGTCGCTCAGGGCAGGCCGTCGTGGAAAATGGGGAAATGGTTGATGGGGTCCGAAATTCTCCCGAATTTAATTTGCGAACTTAACCTATGTCTTCGGGGTCTTTTTTTCGTACCTCATGTAAAAGTAGAAGGAATACACCCTCGATAAAAGGAACGCCGCGAGGATAAACCCGAAAGTCCAGTAGAACGGGGAAGGAAAAAGGGCAGAGGCCAGGGACGCGAACCCAAGGGCCACCCACAGCCGGGCGGAGAACCGGTGTGTGGCCGACCAGTTTCTTTCCGAAACCAGGGTCCAAGGGGTCCGGATACCTTTAAAGAAATTCCGCTCGATCTTGCCCAGGTAATTCCCCCAGAGAACCATATAGGCCGCCAAAACGCAGGAAAAACCCAAGGGAAGGGAAACCGCCTCCGGCTTTAGGGAATAAAACAAAATAAGGGCCTGGAAGCCGCAAAGGCAGATAGTGGCCGCTAGGTTGACGCGTGCCAGCCCCTTTTGGGTGTTCGCCATTTGGAACGAATTCGGCGAAGCCTTGACCAGCAACGGGACGAAGAGGATGACTAAAAAATTAACCGCCGGAAGAAAGGCCAGGCCGAGGGCCTTGCTTCCATAGCCATCCGGCTGGCAATTGATATTAAAGTGTACCGGCATCCGTTCCGGAAGATTCGGCGACAGCCACCACCCCAAACCGACAACCAGACCCAATATTAAAAAACAGATCCAGCTATTTTTTAGGTACAGAGCCATTTTTTGCCCCTTTCGTGGAAAATAAGTTCATTAAAAAACCGGACATATCCTCGAATACGCTGGTGTTGATGGAGTAAATGATGGTTTGCCCCTTGCGCTTGGACACTACCAAGTCCGCCCTTTTCAGTTTGTTCAAGTGATGGGAAAGGGTGGCTCCTGTCATGTCGAAATGCTTCGCGATCCCTCCGACTGAAAGCTCGCCCTTCTTCAGAAGCTCCAAGATGGCCCGCCGGGTTGGGTCCGATAAAGCGGAAAAGACATGCTGCATCTCCATATTTAGATAATTATCAAAATATCTAAATATAGTCAAGCCTAAATTCAAGGTTCATAATCCGATGAGTTGGCAAGTTTAGTCCTTTGGAAAAGAAATGATGATGCGAAAATTTGTCCACGACGGGAACCCCGTTCGATTCCCTCCCTCCTTCGCCCAGGCTAGGGTGGGCAGGCCGGTCGCTCAGGGCAGGCCGTCGTGGACACCGATTTTGTATTGAAGGGGATAGGCCGCCTTTGAGTTCATCTTTCGATTCGATCATCTTCGACCTGGATGGCACCCTTTGGGACACCTGCCCCGCCTGTGCCATCGCATGGAATAACGTCGTCGAACGAAACGGCATCCCATTCCGCCCCATTACCGCTCAGGATGTCCGGGCCGTTACCGGCAAGCCCCATGAAACCTGCATCCGTGAAACCTTCCGGGGCTTATCCGAGGAACATATTCAAGTCATTTTTGAACAAACGATCGAGGAGGACAATCGGATGGTCAGGGAAAAAGGCGGCGAGTTATATCCGTCGGTCAGGGACCAGCTCCCTCATTTGGCCAACAAGTATCCCCTTTTTATCGTGAGCAACTGCCAGGCGGGCTACATCGAGACTTTCCTGGAATGGAGCGGCTTCAGCCCGTTATTTAAGGACTTTGAGTGTTGGGGAAACACCGGCAGGTCCAAAAGCGACAATCTGAAAAACTTGGCGTCTCGGAACAACCTGCGGAAACCCCTGATGGTGGGCGATGCGGAGGGCGACCAGAAAGCCGCGAGGGATTGCGGAATGCCATTTGCTTATGTCCAATATGGCTTTGGAAAATGCCAGGACCCGGATTACAGTTATCGGAGTTTCGCCGATTTTTCTTCCGCCTTTATTAACAAGCCTTAGGGAACTGGAAAAGGGGGAGTTTCGTGGTCCACGGCGGGGAGGAAAAATGAACCCAAAGACCCATGGCTTTAACCCTATTTCTTCCGGCGCTCCGTGGGGAGCCGTCCTGGTATTGTTCCTGGCCGCCGCGGCGCCCGCTTTTTCGAATTACACGGACCAGCGGCGGCAGGCCAAAACCGAGGCCATCCCCAAGCCGGTTCCCGGGTTCAAGGCGGCCGATTATCCCGGACCGGCGGGCGGTTTTATCGTCGAGACCCGGGAC
This sequence comes from candidate division FCPU426 bacterium, assembly GCA_030038835.1. Classification (GTDB taxonomy): domain Bacteria; phylum Oederibacteriota; class Muellerivitia; order Muellerivitales; family Muellerivitaceae; genus JAJPJW01. The sequence goes on along the minus strand of JASHQZ010000310.1, from coordinate 952 downwards.
TTGTCAAAGCTTCACCCGGGGAGGGGTTTGGTCCTTTGGATGAAAAATGTAGTGAGGACGGAGGCGGCTGAATACGGCGACTGCCCCTCTTGGGTCACCGGAAGCAACTACAGCGGGCTTATTTATGCCTCCCTCCTGGACGTGGCCAATGACAAGGTGCTCCAGACCGTGTTTTTCGACATGTCGGACGAGGAAGGCGATTCTTTGCCGTTCCGGATAATACCCGGGCTCTATTCGGTCCACGGAAAGCCGAACGCCTTGAATGAGAGTGAACCGGTTTTATTGGAACCGGTGGTCATCGACAAGGACCCCGCCTGTGAGGAATACGTATTTTTTGAGAACCCGGGCGGGTGTTTTTGCCCGGTGGCCTTTCCCTTCGGCTACGATTCCGCCGCGGACAAGATCTTCCGGTTCAAGGAGGTGGGGTATGGGGCGGGAGAGGACGCGGGCAAGAGGTGGGAATCCGAAGCCATGTCGGACCTTTTCTTTGAGATCGATCGGGCTCCCGGCAGGAAAAGTTACGAATTCTACAGCTCGGTCGGCCACGGCTCCGAGGTTTTTACCCTTCAACGGTATGAATACGACCGCAAGCTGCGCACCTTTTATGGGGTCCTCGTGGACGTGCCTGATGATGACCAACACGACGATCTTTATTTGGACAAGTCGGGAAAGTTGAAACCCGCCGCCCACCATTATTTGGACAATATCTGGAAAGAAATAAAGCCCCGGCCCGATGGCGAAAACCAGCCGGGGGAGACCCATTAAATTTTTCCACTTTAACAAGTCGAATAGCTTTGGGGTTGTCCACGGCGGGCAGCCGTCGCGGGCAAAGGATTTAGGAATGTTGGTCAACGAATATCATGGGTCTTTCCGACATCATCTTTTGGAAAAATAGGGGAACTTGAACATGGCTGAGAATTTAGTCGTCGTTTCTTTCAAATCGGCCAATGAT
>JASHQZ010000309.1 GCA_030038835.1 candidate division FCPU426 bacterium | reverse complement strand
CCCCGTGTTCAAAACGGAAGCATTCAGCCGCGCGACCGTATCGTTCAGGACTGCGATTTCCCCGGCGGTCAAATCTCCGGCTTGGGGGGGCGCGGCTTGGGTCGTGGCTCCACCCGCCTGGTTTTGCGCGCTTTGCCCCGCCAGGGTGTTGGCATTAACCCCGGTGGCGGGAGTCGTTAAAGCAACATTCGCGAAGGCTCCCGTGCCGAGGTTGGTACTCATCCCTTGCGGCGCACCCGATGTGGCGTTTCCTTGGGTTGTATTTTCAACGGGTTGCTGGGCGGCCAAAGCATTGGCATTGTTGGCGACGGCCGCAGTCCATTCGACCGGGTTGGCCGGCGGAATCTCGGTTTCGGCCACAGGAGCCTGGGTAAGGTTATTGGCCGAAACGGCGGGGGTTGTGTTGCTTTGGCCTGCCATAGTGGGCTGATTCGCCGTTTGCTGTTGGTTCATAAAGGTCGTCAATGTCGCCTGCCCCACCCCTGATTGCATGAGGATCTGGACCAAATTCTTAAAGTTCTGGTTCGAGTCGCTTTGGGAAGCCTGAGTCAAAGTACCCGTGGCCGGAACCGCTTGCGCTGAATTGGCCCCGGTCGCCGCGTTGGTGGCGGGCGCAAGATTAGCCAAAGCCTGGTTCAGGTTGTCCAACAACCCTTGGGATTGGATGGGCTGGGCCTGGGGGGTGGCGCCTTGGCCCGCCTGGATAAAGGTGGCCGTCATCTTGAACGTTTGAAGGTTAATGAAAACCTGGGACGCCTGGAGGCCCTGTCCTTGGTTGACGTCTGCTTGGGTTTCCGAAAAAAGCACCTGCAGCAGGGCGTTCGATGCGGCCCCTCCCCCCGTTTCCGTTTGGGCGGCATTGGAACCCGTGGTTTGGGCGGCGGGAGTAACACCGAAAAGAACCTGCTGGTTCTGGATCATCTGCTGGAACATTTGCCCCAAAAGGGCTGTTTGCTGGCCGGTTTGAAGGGCAAGGGGGTTCTGCCCCGCGGGAAGGTTTTGGAGATAGGCCTGCACTTGGTCGAGGAGATTTTGCAGGCCGGGAAGGGAGGCCTGCCCGGCCCCCAAAGCTTTGAGGCTGTCCTGGACCTGTTGGGAATTTCCTTGCTGCATTTGGGACATGAGGCTAATGACGTGGGCCAAACCCACCACCAGGGAGGCCAGAGTTTGTTCCGCCTGCAAAAGCTGTTGGGGATTAGAGGCTTTGAGGGATTCGGTGAGAGCAATCGTTGTTTCGGAAAAGGTTTCGACGGTTTCACCCTGTCCCACGGCTGCGGGACCCTGCTGTCCGGCCGTAGTCTGGGCAGTGGCACCTTGGGTGGCGGGGGCAGTAGTATTGGAGCCACCCTGGTTCTCTTGGGCCAGCCGGGCCAGGACATCCTGGAAGGAACCGTTTCCCCCTGTGGGGGAACCACTTGGCGTAACTGGGCCTTGCCCTCCCAAAAGGCCGGTGGCATCCTTGGGAGAGGTCGAAAGTAAGTTTAAAAGTTTATTCAGGTTACTCACTTTTTTCCCTTAAGTAGCTGACGACGATTGCTGGGTCAAAGTTGGCGCCGAGGCGGCCGCGCCCAAAACGTTCACCAAATCCACGTACATGTCGTCGATCGCCTGCAACACCTCCAGCATGGCGTTATAAGCGATCATGGATTGCGTGGCCTCCTCCTCGAGGGTGTCGACGGAAACCCCCGCTTGGCCGTTGCCCGTGGAGACCCCGGCGATATTGGCCTGGGCGTTGTTCAGTTGGGTCAGCGAATTTTGCGCCTGGCTTTGCAGGCTCTGCTCCGCCGAGACATTGGAGGCGATTTGACTGGTTAAGCCCGAAGTCAGGCCCCCGAGCGTCTCGTTGGAGGCGTTCAGGCCGGTGAACACGGTGAAATTGCCCGAGATATCACTAATTTCGATAGGCTGAGGCGAAATAGCGCCATTTTGGGTGGAAGTGAGGGTGACCGTTTGAGTTCCAGGATTGAAAGAAAAAGCGATGTCGCTTGCTCCATTCCAACCGGGATAAGGATTGGGGTACGTTTTGCCATTGATCGTGTAGGTGGCCGGCGGGTTATTGATCAGGCTGCCCAAACTATTGACCACAGCATTTAAGGACATGCCGTTATTCCAAACGAAGGTGTTTCCGTTGATGGTAAAAACGCCGTTAGTGCTAGGCACCACCTTAAAGGCAATACTGTTAGGGCCGAGGGTCTGCTGGGCCTGAAGGCCCGGCGGATAATTGTATGGAATCGTGGAATCCATGGGCCATGCGTCAGTATTGGTACCAAAAGGGCCAGAGTCGATAAGGGGCGTAAGACCAGCCTCATAATTGTTCATTTGAATACTGCTGGTCAAGACATTGGCGATGTTGGCCCAAGTCGTGAAATTTCCCGAAATATTCGTGATTTGAATAGGATTGTCGGAATACATATAAAATTGGTTGGTAGTGTCATTATAGACGGCGTAAACATTTGAAACCCCATTGATTTGACTGAGGAGCTGGTCGATGCTTGCCGGATCCGTAGGGGTAGCGATAGAGGTCCACGTGATCGTCGTGTCGTTGACCATGAATTGCCCTCCAGCGTCGGCACCGACAACTTGGGTTGAGATAGCCTGGGTAGGATCAATGGTAGCCCCCTGAGGGATAACAGCGTCATTACTTTCCACGAAGTTATCGGCCATGAGGTTGGGCAGGTTGCCTAGGAACTGGGCCACTTGCCCGTTCGTAAGGCTGTTGGGGCTGATGGCGGCGCCGATCAAGGAGTTGTTGTTGATGATAGCCTCGTTGACGCCGATGCTGGCCGCGCCCGTGCCGGTAAAGAAGGGGGTATTGGTGGTCGCGCCGTCCGCCGCGTATCCGGCTTCCTCAAGGTTGTTGGTGACGTTGATCACCGAAGTGGCGATTTGGTCCACTTGTTCCATATAGCCCAAAATGGCGTTTTGGCCCTGAAGTTCCCCGCCCAAATTCCCGCCCGTAATGTAACTTGCGATATCGTCCGTGGGGGTTCCGTCGGGATCCGACTGATAAGTGCCCCCCTCAGGGGTTTGGATGGTGATGCCCACCAAGTTGGGGTAATTGACATTAGTGACATTGGTTTGGAGTATGGCTGCCCCGGCAGCGTCCACCAGGGCCACATTGCTGCCGCTTAAATATACGCTGACCGTGCCGCTAGCGCCGTAACTCGCTTGGATATTGACGAGGCGGGAAAGCTTGTCCAAGTCGTAATCGCGGGCGTCCAAGAGGGTGTTTTGGTTGGAGCCCGGCGTGTTCAAGAGCTGCCGGTTGATGGCCGAAAGGTCTTGGAGGAGGGTGTTGATCTGGGCCACCGTGCTATTGATTTGCTGGCCATTGGAGGTCTGCAGGTTCTCCAACTGGTTGAACTGGCTGTTGGCCAATTCGGCGAAGGCGACGCCGGACTGCACGACGTCGGCCCGGTCAAGGGTGTCGGTGGCGGGATCCGCGTTGGCGCCCAAAGCGGCCCAATCGGAAGCGAACGTATTCAAAGCCGAGTTTAATGTCGTCGATCCGCTAAGGATGTTCTGTATGGAATTCAGGATGCCGGTCCCTTGGGAATTCGCCAGCATCTCGTAATAACCCACGATCGTGCTTTCCTGTTGGATCTGGGAATCCAGGAAAGAGCTGCGCAAGCTGGTGACGGATTCCACGGTGGGGCCGGTCCCTACTTGGTAATAGCTCCCGTCGCTCGAAAGCGTCAATTCCGCCCCCGAACCCACGTTCACTTGCTCCAGGCTGTTCATCAAATAGCCATCCGAATCCACGGAGGAGTTGGCGTTGGCGATGTTGGAAGCGATGACTTCCTGCTCCAACTGCTGCAGGATCAACCCGCTGGTGATCGTGTACAAGCTTTGAAAACTGTTGATCATAACGCCTCCTTAAACCACGCGGTTCACGTAGGAAGGCTTGTTGCCTTCCGGCATGCCCGGAATCACGGGCGACTTGGCCTTGCCGCCGTTGCGGATCACCCGCAGGGTGAACTTCACTTGCGCCATGGCGTTGCCCAAAAGTTTCTCGTTGATGCGGTTGATTTCCTCCAGCCGCCGGGCGGACCGGACCAATTCCATAACCGCCGTCCTCAATTTTCCCCCCTGGTCCGGGGGTAACTTTTCCAGCGCTTCTCCCAGCCCGATTTTTTTCGTCCCCAAGGTTTTGGCGATTTCGTCCAAAAATTCGCTGCGGGCCGCCACCAGGGGCGTCAGCTCGAAGACTTCCTTCTCCTCCAGCCGGAGGTTTTCCGGCAGGGCTTCCAATTTTCCGGCCACCAGCAGTTCCCGCTGTCGGTCGGCCAAGACCGCCAGTCGGCGATAGCACTCTGCCTCCTGCCTCAGGCTTTCCACCAGAGATTGGATCAGTTCGATCATCCTTTATCCTTGGGTGTTGACCACCTGGGCGTTCACCAAATTCGTGGCCAGCTTTTCTAAATCAACGGAAAGATTTCCGTTTTGCGCCTGCTGGGCCAGCTGTTCCACCTTTCCGTGGCGGTGCGCAGCGCCCTGGGCCGCTTCCCTTTGAAGATTTTGCAGGGTTTCCGCGAAGGAACTCAAGGAAACCGAAGCAGCCGATCCGTCTCCATTGTTGGCGGAACCATTTTGGGATGATGGACCGGACTGGTAGGATTGAAGCACGGCCGGAATGTTCTGAAATCCGTCAATACGCATGTCTGACTCCTTAAAGCTTAAAACCAGACCCCCCGGCGGTGAAACCGGGAAGCCCTTTTCTATTATTTCTAACGGTTCCGGAAGGCAAAACTTGAGACTGGGAACTCCAAACGTTCCTACAAATTTCTAAAAACCGTTTTTCGGGAGATATTCATTGAATTTCGGCCTCAATAGGCAAAAAAATGACTTTTCTAGACTATTTATGTTCCTTTCCCCGTCTTTCCTTCAAATATTTGGGATCCCGTCCCCCGCCCTGGGATGCCTCTTTTGGCTTATTTTGCTTGAATTTTTCGATATCGCTTTGGATCTCCTTGGATAGATTCTTGGTGCAATTTTCGCACATTTTCCCTTGGGAAACAGGCATTCCACAGCTTTCACAGCGCAGGCCCGTGTCGCCTTGGACCAAGCGAAGGCGGTTTTCCCGGACATAACGGTAGATTTCCTTGATATCGACTTCCGTGGCTTGGGCGATTTCCTGGGCCGTTGCGCTGGGGCGGGTGGAAAGGTAGTGGAAAATCTTAAGGTAATTGTCGTCCTCTTCCTTGATGCAGGCCGGGCAGAGGTCTCTCCCGCCCGGAACCAGGGTGTAAACCCTGCCGCAACGGGAACAATTGGCAAGGTTCATGAGAAGGTTTTTTGATGGGGCTGGGTGACTTGTTTGAGCCTCTGGTAAACCATACGGCCTATTCCGATGCCACCGGCCGAAGCCATTTTCTGGGACAATTGGTCGTCATACATGCCCTCAAAGAATTCCATTGCCTGGGAATCGCCCAGCAATTTGGATTTGGGCACGGAATTACGCATTTCCCTCATTAACATTTGCATGAAGATCGATTCGAAGTTTTGCGATACCGTCTTGAGTTCGGCGTCGGAGTGGTTGGGAAGCCCGGACAAGGGCTTCAAGGAGGCGGGCGACAGGCTTTTGGTGAGGTGGTTCAAGCCGGAAGTGCCCATTAAAACCGGGCTGGCCGCCTGCGCCGTGAAGGAGGGGGCCATCGAAAAAACCTTCCCCAGACGGGATATTGGAAGGCCTTTCGGGTCACCCAAAAGGCTTAACGTGGCCGCCGGGGGAACTTGGCTGGGAAAGTTCATTTCAATTTCCTTGGATCACACGTTGGGGGCTTTTTCCAAGCCTTGGCTGCTAAATGATGCTTAATTCCGCGTGCAAGGCGCCGGCTTCCTTGATGGCCTGGAGGATGGAAATCAAATCCCTTGGCGTGGCGCCAACCGTGTTGATGGCCGTTACCAAATCCATCAAGGTGGCTCCTTCCGGCATAACCACCAGGTTGCCCTGCTTTCCCGTGTCCGAGGCGGAAACCGTCGTCGTATGGGTCAATTCGTCGTGGCCAAAAACCGCGTCATGGGTGATCTGGGTCGTCTTCTTGATGACCAGGCGCAGGTTCCCATGGGCAATGGCCACCGCGTCGATGCGGACGTCCTGTCCCAAGACGACCGTGCCCGTCCTTTCATTCACCACGACCCGGTTAGCGGGGGAGTCGGTCATCACTTGCGTATCTTCCACTGCGGCCAGGAAGTCCACCACGTTTTCCTGGTAATTATAAGGTATCTTCACGTCGATCTGGTCCCCGTCCACGGCGTTTGCCACGGGCTGTCCGAACTGCTGGTTCAGCGCCTGCGTGACCAGCGAGGCTTGTCCGAAGTCCGGATGGTCGAGGAGCACCGAAATGGTGTTGTTGTCCACGAAGGTGGAAGGCACTTCCCTTTCCACTAAAGCCCCGCTCGGAATGCGTCCAACGGTCGTCTGGCTCGTTTGAACCAAGGGAAACTCCCCCGTATTGTCCGTGAAGCCACCGACCGCCAGTGGGCCTTGGGCCATCGCGTAAACCTGGCCGTCCGGGCCCTGGAGGGGAGTCATCAACAAGGTTCCACCCTGCAGGCTCCGGGCGTCGCCGATTGAGGAGGCCGTCACGTCGATTTTATCGCCCGACTTCAGCAAGGGTGGCAGCTGGGCCGTCACCATGACGGCCGCCACGTTTTTGGTGATATTTTGCATCATGTAGCTGTTGTTTTGGAGGCTGTAAGGGTTTTGTTGCATGTAATTGGCTTGGTCAGGCGTTATTTTGACCCCGAATTGCAACAGCATATTGGTGACGCTTTGGATGGTGGAAAGAACCCGCTCGGTGTCCCCGGTACGGTCCAAGCCCACGACCAACCCGTATCCGATCAGCTGGTTTTCACGGACGCCCTTGATTTGGGCGATTGTTTTCAAACGGACCTGCGCCGACACCGCCGAGCCTGCCGCCAACAAAAATCCGGCCAGCAGGACGGCCGGAAATTTATGGTTTTTACCCATTGTTAAACTCCTTCCCTAAAAAAGGCCCAACCAGCTTAAAACCCGTGTGAGGATGCCGACTTGCGCGGTTTCGGTGGCCGGACCCACTCCCGTGAACTTGATACGGGCATCCGCGACGCGGGAGGATAAAACGATGTTGTCGCTGGAAATGTCGTCCGGTCTTATTTCGCCCGTAATTTCAATAGTCTGCTTTTCATCGTTCACTTCCACTAAGCGCGACCCTTGGATCTGGTAATTCCCGCTGGGTAAAATGGAAATAATTTTGGCAGTCATCTGGCCCGTGATGGTGGAAGCCCGGCTGGAACTGCCCTGTCCCTGGCTGGAAGTACTGCCTCCCACCCCAATCTGGCTTTGAAGGTTGCTCAGCACGCTGCTGCCGTATACTCCAGCCCCCAAGTAACCGTTTCCCGCGCCGACGGCCACGCCGGAGGCCTTTTGGTCCTGGCTACCGGCGGAGTTGACCGCCTGGTTGGTTTCCTGGATCATGACGGTGATGACATCCCCGATTTTTCTTGCCCTCTTTTCCGTGTAAAGCGAATTGGTCCCTTCTGCGGGATAAAGCGAATCCGCCCTCAGGGTTTGTCCCTCCGAAATGACCATTGCGATGATGGCGGTCAGCAACCCAATCGTTTTTTTCATCTCACAACCTCCCCCGCTCTCACGGCCCCCCGCTGGTGATCAAAACCGTTTTCTCGTCCAACACCTTCCCCCGGAGGACAGTATGGGAGTCGGTATTCTCCACCTGGATCGTGTCGCCCGCTTTCCCGTCTTCCAAGGCCCTTACTTCCACCATCAGTTCAATGTTCCCCCGGTCCACGACACCCTGGACGACCTGTCCATGCTCTATGACGGGCGGGTCAAAAAGGTCGCTGACCCGGAGGACCCTTCCAGGTGGCAGGGGCATTGCCGCCGAGCGCCCCAAAACGTAATCCAACTTTCGGAAACAACCGTTCGTGATCTGGGAACTTGGAACGCGAACCAACTGCACGTTATCGTTTGTGAATTTCTCTCCCTTGCCCACGGCCTTTACGGCCGTCACGGCCGGATGATAGATTTCAACATCGGCCCGAACCGGTAAAACCCGCACCAAGCGGCCATCCACTTGAAGTTCCGTGGTCAGGAAAACCGTCCCCTCATAGTCTCCCGTCAAGGAAGGCCTGAAATGGGCGGTCACGTTACCCGCCGGTAAGAGGACTTTTTTTTCCCACGGCTCCATCTTGACATCGACGTCTTCCGGCCGCTCTCCCGTTTGTGTCACGATGAAATCCTTCACTTGCGGGGACAACCCAGCCGGATCGAAGGATTGGCTTTGCGTCAGAACCTCCACCGTTTGCGCACCGCCGAAAGCGAAGTCCCCGAGGGAATAACCCTCCCGCCGCAAGGCTATTTTGAGGTAACCCAAGGTCATTTTCACTGTCAGTCCAGCCGGAGCGGCCCTTCCCAAGGTCAGACGGCGAAGTCGGTCGGCCGTGGCGCCATTCCGGGTGACGACCTCCGCGATTTCGCCTAGGCTTATTTGGGGTCCGACCACCGTGGCTTTTTCCGGGAGTTGAAGGAGTACCCCTTCGGCGGCCCCCGCAGCCCGCAAAACCAGACCCAAGAGACAAAAACTCAAAAACGCTCGGGTTCCTCTCATGAAGTGGCGGCGTTCCTCACGGGAACTGCTTCATGTTGTTCAGGGTTTCCATCATATCGTCGTCCGTGGAAATGGTCTTAGAGTTCATTTCATAAGCCCTCTGCGCCACGATCAAATTCACCATTGCGGTGACTAGGTCGACATTGGATTCCTCCAAGGAACCCTGCTGGATGCTGGCGAAACCGGTGGACCCGGGAGTGCCTTGGATCGGTTCGCCCGAGGCCGACGTTTGCTGAAACAGGTTGTTACCGATAGCCAGCAAGCCCGGGGGGTTGACGAAATTGGTCAATTCAATCTGCCCAACCTGCTCTTGCTGGGAGGAGCCGGCCACATTGACCAGAACCTGGCCAGTGGAAGTAATTTGGACCGATGTGGTTTGCGCTGGGAGTTGAACGGGCGGGTTCAAAAAATAACCGTTGGCCGTCACGATATTGCCGTTCCCATCCTCTTGGAAGGTGCCGTCCCGGGTGTAGGCCGTCTCGCCGTTGGGCAGTGTCACCTGGAAAAAACCGTTGTTTCCTTCGATAAGAAGGTCCAGGGGATTGTTCGTGTTTTGAATGGGGCCTTCGGTAAAAATGCGCTGGGTGGCGACCGGATTGACGCCCTCGCCGATTTGAAGGCCGATGGGCGTATTGGTTTCAGGGGAGGTGGGGGTTCCCGCCGGTTTGAGGTTGATGTACATCAAATCCTGGAAATTAACCCGCTGCTCCTTATAGCCCGTGGTGCTGACGTTGGCTATATTGTTGGAGATGGTGTCGATATTTAAATCTTGCGCGGACATCCCCGTAGCCGCGGTGTACAGTGACTGCATAAAAGCCTCCTCAAGGTTCGCGGGGGACTCAATTCCACCCCGCGATTTTTTCACCGCCTCGATCGTTCGGCGGTGGGAACGGCCTCCGCAATGCAGTCCGGCCGTTTGCTGCTCTCAAAACCTTCAAAAGCTCAAACCTTCACTGTCCTTTCCAACCGTCACCCCGGTTCATTCCTCAGGCCGTCGTTGGGGTCAAGGTCCCAATTTCGGTGGCCGCCATGTAAAACAAGTCGTCATAGGAGGAAATAACCCTCGAATTTAAATCGTAGGCGCGGGAGGTGTTGATCATGTTGACCATTTCCCGGATGGAATCCACGTTGGACTGTTCCAAAGTCCCCTGTTGGACTTGAATGTCATCGGGCGCCATGTCGACTTTGGCCCCGGGAGCGGCCGAAAACAAGGAATGTCCCACTTTCGTGAGCTGGCTAGGATCCTGGACCTGGACCACCTGAAGCTGGTCCAAAGCCTTCCCGTCCACGCTGATGTTACCCTCCGCGTCCACCGTCACTTGGTTGCCGTCAATATAGATTTCGCCGTTATGGCCCAAAACCGGCAGGCCATCCTGGGTCACTAGGCGGCCGTTTCCGTCCAAGCTGAAATTCCCGTTACGGGTGAGGAAGGTTTTTCCCTCCGGGTTTAGCACGGTAAAAAAGTATCCCGCGCCGTTCACGGCGAAATCAAGCGGGTTTTTGGTGTCCTCATGGGAGCCCTGCGAATAATCAGTAGTGACTTCTTGCGGGATAACACCTCCGCCCATGATACCGATATTCGGCCGTATTTCAGCCGTTCCGTCCAGGGTGTTAATACGCTGGTCGTGGAGGCGGGCAATGAGGTAGGTTGGGAAAGCCTCATCCACCTCCCTATTCTGTTTGAACCCGGCGGTGCTCGCATTCGCCAGGTTATTAGCGATAACATCCTGCCGTATCAGTGCGGCATCCATTCCCGAAGCTGCAATGTAAAGTCCACTAGGCAACGGTCGCTCCTTTTTTAAACGCCTGATTAGCGGGCCGGGTTGGTCCCCGGGGACAGAACCGAGCTGTAAGGCAGGGCTACGAAACTCACTTCCCTGGAATGGGCGCTTTCGGTTCCGTCGGTCCCCACGCTAGTAAAGGTGAAATAATACCTTTGCCCGACTTTCAGTTTATGCACCAGGTAAGTCGACATATTGGCGATGGGTTGGGGATTCACTTTATCAAACCGGCCGCCGGAAACCTCTGAAATGTAAATATTGTATCCCTTTAGGCCGTTTTTGGCCGGATCGGGGAAACCCGCCATTCCGATTTGTTTAGCAATGTCGATAACGCCCTCGTTTTGGATTTCACTTTGGACCACAGAGGGCGCACTGGGTGCCGCCGTAGTGCCGGCCAGGACCTCCCGGGAATACTGGCTTTCCACCGGTGGAATGGTATTCGTGACCGAGGTGACCACAAAGTAGTAATGCGTGTTTTTCTCGAGCCCCCGCAGGGAATAATAATTGGCCTTGATAGGATTTAGGTTGATCTTGACGTACCCCCCGCCCGAAACCTTGCTGAAGTATACGTTATAACCCGCCAAGGAAATGGAGGGGGAGTTGACCCACCTCAAAGTGATGATGTCCCCTTCCACCGAAGCGTTCACGCCTTCTGGAATGAAACTCTTCACCTTCCCCAGAAAAGATTCACCGAATCTCCAGCTAGCCGAAATCCTATGGGACGAACCCAGGTATTGAGGGTGCCCGATATAGGCATAATCGATGCCCCAGGTATTGGAACGGTAGCTGATGCCCGCCGTAAATTGTCCGGGCAAGGTCATGAAATCACTGTAGCCAGTCCTTAAACCCAGGTGGTCCTCAAAAAACCATCCTTCGATCCCAGCATGCAGGAGGGTGTGATCACCAACATTAGGGTCGTTGATATTTTCAAATTCCCAGGCCGTGACCAAATCATCGTTGAACTCGTAACTAGCGCCTCCTTTCACGCTCAAGGCCACGGGTTCTTCCTCACCGGATTGGTAACGGATGGTGGTGTCCAAATCCTGGGCGCAAAGTCCGATGTTAATCTGCTTGCCGTAGCGGGGATCCAAAATGGGCAGATGATATAAAAAGCCCATATCTAAGCCCAAACCACTGGCTTGTTGGCCGGGTTGGGTGGCCGAATCCACGCCATAAAGCTTGACGTTCATTCCGAAAGAAATCGATTTATCAATGGCGAGGGGTGCCGCGAAGGTTCCCAAATAAATCCTCTCATTCTCGGAACCATCGGTGAAAAGAAGTTGAGATGTGGAAAGCGCCCAAGCCATCTGATCGCCAAAAGGTTGGACATAGGCCAAGTCAAACAAATCTTCTTTTCCATTGAGCAAGACCGCTCCCATGCCGGATATCTCAGGTCTCAAGATCTGGACCAAACCCGCCGGATTGTAGAAAATCGCATCTCCCGAATCGGCAATCGAGGCGAAAGCCCCCCCCATGCCCAAGGGCCTGGCCCCGATGCCGGAAACCCCGCCCTTGTCAAATGCCGCTTGCCCAATGGAAACCGCTAGAAAAATGGCCACCAGGGATGCGGCTGAAATTCTATTGAACATTCGGTCCCACCTTTACCCCGTTAATATGGATATCCGATAATTGCAGCAACTGAGGTTCGCTGATCCTGCCGATGGCATAATTGGCCGCCACTTCCGTGGGCGTTTCCACTGTTAACTCATTTTTTCCATAATATACACGAGTTGTAATTGCTTTTAAACCTGTTCCTACGGTTTTCACGCTGGCTTTGATCACATCAGCTGCTTCCTGATAGAGGTAGGGCCCATAAGTGAGTTGGGAGCGGTAGCTCACTGCCACAATCGGTTCCCCCTGGGCATTCTTGTCAAAATGGGCCGCCAAAACCTGGTCAGGGGTCAAATTGGTGAACCCAATGGCCGGCGCACCCCCGGCTTCCGGAACCAAGGTGTTTCCAATCGCTTCCAAGGGCGGGGTCGCGCCCGTCGTGGGCGTAGGGGCTTCCGTCCCCAACAAGTTTTGGAGGTTTTGTTGGGCCAAGGCGGTTAACTGCTGCCGTTCCTGGGACAGAAGGTCCGCCTGTTGCTGCCGCAAAGCCAGGAGCTGGGCGGGATCCCTGGCGGCCGGGGGCTCGGGCGGTCCCAAGATTTCAACCGTTTGGACTGGCGTTGAACCGATATGGTCCAGAGTATCCTGGACCTGGAGAGACCAGGTATAAACAGCTGGTGGCAGGGGCTCATATTGGTCGTCCTCTCCCCCCCAAACCAGTTTGGTGGGCGGTGAACCACTTCCCCTCAAACCCCTGACCAAGTGATTGAAGGAGTCGTAAATTAGGACACTCCAACGTTTGATTGGGATATCCTCGGTGGTATCCAAGTAAAAGGTCGCCTTTTCGCCTTGAGATGGCGTGAAGGACGGGGGCCTGACAAAGGCATCCACCTTTGGAGGCGGGATTTCCTCCCCTCCCCCAAACCGGTAGGTAAGCTCCAAATGGAAAGGCTCAAAGTACCAGTCACTGGTGTTCGTGGAAGCGATGGAAGAACCGTTTTGAAGGGTGGCCACTTGCTGTATCGGCATAAGGTAGACGCCGTCCAATTGAAAATCCCCTCCCAAGGCACGAATACTTCCACCCAGGCTGAAGTAACCGGGCTCGTCCAATTGGGACCAATAACCGCCCCTTATTCCTAGCACGTCCCTGAAAAACCAAAATTCTGTCCCGAAACGCAAAACCGCATTTTGACCGCCGTTATTTCCGCCGGTGAACCGGGTGTCGGAAATCTGGTCGAAGTCAAAGGCCGTAATGTTTCGGACGTTAAAAAGGTAATTATTCTTGTAGGCGATGCCGAGGGTGATTTGGGGGGGGACGGGTACATCGCTTCCGGCGGCCAAGTCCAGGGGCGTTGAAAAAGTAGGATCGTTGATCATGACCGTGTCTGGAATGGTCACACGAGTAACTAAATCCCTCACATCGATGCCGAAGCGGACTTCCTCGGTATACTTCGTAACGGGAATGCGGTACAAAAGCCCCAGGTCAACGCCGTAGCCGATAAGGCGAGGGACGTTGGAAAGCTGCGAAGCCAGGTCTGTGTTGATGGGAAGGAGGTAATAGGGGTCGTTAGTCACCCTCTTGACGTTGATCCCAATGGAAAGATCCCTCACAGCCGAAATGCGGGCGGCGTAGGAAAGGGCGATAACGCTTTCTTGAAGGGTGGGATTAAGGATATAACTGGCTTGTTCCTGTTCGGCCTGGCTGAAGTTGCTTCCGGATAAAAAATCGCTTTGAGGGTGGTAGGGGCGCCAAAAGGAGATGCCCAAGGTGTTGTCCTTCGTGATGGGGAACATGAATTGGAGGGATTCATACCAGGGGAAATCAAACCCTTGCCAACTGGGATTTTGTCCGTTGGTGGCCGGTACCAGGCCGTTATCGAAGTAAACCGGCGCGCTGGAAGCGGTAATTTCATAAGATGTCAATTGCGCCAACCCCGCGGGGTTCCAATAAGCGGCGGAGTCGTCGTCCGAAATGGCAGTGAAGGCTCCGCCCATTCCCATGGCCCTTACCCCGATCCCCAGGGAATTCGGCTGCCCAAACACCCAGTTGGTATTGGGGTTGAAGGTTTGGGCCCAACCCGTCAAAGGAAGGCCGGCAAGGAACAATCCTAGCAGCGCTGCTCCATAATGCGGCGCAAGGCTGTCCAACAGTTTTTTCAGGCGTGATTGAATGTGTCGCACGGAAAGGCCTCTCCCTCGCCGGCAAAGCCGGCGACGATCAAAATCAAAAACCCCTTCGCTTTGATCCCGACTCCGCCTTGTAAACCGCCACCAATATTTCGGCCACCACCTGATAAAGTTCCCCTGGTATTTCTTGGTTCAAATTCAACTGATCCAGGGCTTCCACTAACAGTTTGTCCTCCACCACCGGAATGCGGTTTTCCCGGGCCATGGCGATCAAGCGCTCCGCCACAGCTCCCCGCCCCTTGGCCACAACCTTGGGCGCCCGCATTGCCTGGCGGTCGTATTGCAGCGCTACGGCGGCCTTACGGCCGCTTTTTCGCTTGGGTATCCGCGGCTCAGGACTCAAAACCTCATCCCCTCACGTTCAAACGGAAACCCTCCGGCGCCTTAAAAGGCCGGTTTAAAAAGACCGGGGGGGTCGCGAAAACAAAACCCAACCCTCTGAGGTTCCTTTCGACGCCCGAGACAAGTTCTCGCAAAGCGCTCTTTTCCCCCGCCTCGGCGAAAACTTGCAGGGAAACCTGCCTCCCTTTCAAATATAAACACCACTGGATTTCTCCAAGTTTTTCGGTCTTTGTCCAAACGACAAAATAAACGGCCCGCGGGTTTTTATCCCAAAGCGCCTCCGGCCTTTCCTCCAGGAATACCTGGAGCCGCGCCGAGGCTTTTCGCCCGCCAAAACCCAAGGGGAACAAGGCTTTCCACAAAACACCCTTCTCCCTCAAGGAAAGGGGCTGCTCCTTTTCAGACTCCCCCGCCAGGGTAGCCGCAGGCGGGAAAACCCGTACCCGGCTGTCCAATTTCAAGGCCCGGGAACCAGTGGCCTTGACTCGAACTCCATTTTCCAACTCCACCACAAATTTTCCGGGTTCCAGGATGGCCTCAATTCTTCCGAGTTTAAACCCGGAAGGATACCAATCGGCCGCCAAGGCCCCAGTGGTCCGGGGAAGGACGTTCATTTGGACCGGGAAGAGCTTATCCATCCCACTTTTCCTTGCCGGATCAAGCGCCGAAACGCGCCAGGAGCCGACCCACCGCTTCAATTGGGCGTCGTAAAACCGCTCCCCCGTAAATTAAGGATCAACTGGACTTCCGCCCGGCTCAACCTTGTGCGTTGAACGATTTCACCCATTTCCAACTTTTCGTCCGAAAGCCGATAAACCTCCCGCACGACCTTCGAGGAAAAACCCAGGCTTCCCTCCGCATCGCCCAAACCTAAACGTTGAGGAGGCCCGGAAGTTTGGGCTTTCCGGTCGTCTTGGGACTTCGGGGATTTCTGCCCATCCACGGATTTTGGCGTCAATTTGCCCTTGGCCGTTTGGATAGCCGTCATCTTGTCCTCCAGATAAGCCTTCTCAGCGTCCACCTCAGCTGCCAATCTTGAAACTTTCTGAAGGTCCCTCTGGAGCCTAGCTGTTGTTTTTTTGAAAGCTTCGGCTTTTTCTTCGGCGTCCTTTATTTTTTCCTGGATATTATCCGAAACCTCCTTACCCAATTGTTTCAGGGTCATCAGAAGTTCCTGTAGGTTCTCCTTGATTTCCAGAATTTGGGCGTTCTTCAGGATGTCCCAGTCCTCCTTTTTTTTCTGGGTTTGATGGACGGAATAATGGAACAAAAACAGGATACCAAACAGAAGAACTGCGTCAAAAAGCATTTGTAGAATCAGGAACAAATCCATTTCGCGTCCTCATATCAATATCAACGGGCAGGGAAGTTCGTTTCTCGGCGCTTTCAAACGAACCCCCAAACCTAATCAGTTGCCCCGGAAGGGTCCGACTTTGACTTCACCATCGGACTCGGTCAAGGTGCAGTACTTCAGTTCTTCCGAAATCTGGCGCGAAGCTTTGTTGATGGTAATCTTGACGCCGGTATGGATGACCCCCATACAGGTGACTTTTGCGTGACGGCGCCTTTCCTCCGAAGACTCCTGCTCCTTTTTTTCCATCTCCTGTTTTTTTTCGGCTAATGTCTTGCTGTCAGCCATCAACTTGAACTGGGCACGGGTCAACTTGGTCAAAAGCTCCTTTTTCTCGGGCGGCAGGTTTCCACCCATTTTCGTCTGAAGATCTTTGAGGAATTGGATTCCTTTTTTGGTTTTGTCGAGATTTTCCAAGGAAACTTTCAATTCATTTTCCATCTTTTGAAGTTCGTCCCTCAGGCCGACAGCCTCGCCCACGATGATTTCCGTGGGAGTGGCGAAGTTGGACCCCATGGAGGCCGCGTGGACCTGTTCCCCGGCGATGATCTGCCCGCCCACGATGACCCCCTTCTGGCCCGCCACCGAGACCTTTTTACTCACAGTGACCTTGCTGTGCATGATGGCCTGGCCGCAGGTGAGGCTGCCGTCCACCTGCACCATGGCGTTACGGATATACTTGATATTGGCGTCACCGGAGCAGGTGATCTTGGCCTTGTCGTTGCCGCTGACTCCGCCGACGATGGAAAGCTTACCGCTGCACTTGAGTTCCGCCCCTTCCACCACGCCATTGACGACCAAATCCTCACCAGCGTAAACCTTGAAGCCGTCCTTCACGTCCCCCCGTACGATCACCGTACCGATAAAATCAATATTTCCCGTGGAAAGGTTCACATCACCGGGGACTTCGTAGAGGGCCAGGACAGAAATTTTGTTGTCCTTTATGATGACCTGTCCATCGGTATCGGCGATCCATTCGTCCTTGTTGTCCGGTGAAATCGCCACGCCTTTTCCCATTGCAACATCAATGTCCTTTCCATCCACGGCGGCCAGGGGTTTTCCCGTAACCGTCATCCCGGCCATTCCCTTCGCCGGTGGAATTTTTCTAGCAAGCAGGGTTCCCTTGGACACATTGTCGATTTTATGCGCCGCCCGGTAATCCACCCGTCCTTCCCCGTCCTCGGCCACCGGCGCCTGGGGTTCAGCCTCGGCTTTCTTATAAAGGTACTCAATGCGCGCGTCCTCGCCATTGGTGACGGGGGTTCCCAGCGCGATTTCCATTTCAATGGGCTCGTTGATATTTTGGGATGTTTCGAGTTGGGAAAGTTTGGCAGAAAGTTCTGCCATTCGCGTTTCATCAATGCCATAAACCACGTTGCGGCGCTTCAAGGCGTTGCGGACGTCATCGATGGTTGCGAAATGATCGTTCTCGCTTTGCGGCGGGACGACGGTGACTTTGGCCTGCATTTCATCGTCGCCGATCTCGACAAAAACCTGCTCTTGGGACGTGTCGGGTTTGGAACTGGTGACTTTTTGGGGCTTACCGGATGCTTGGGCGATGGCTTGGTTCAGGACGGCTGGATTCTCGACTTGGATGTTATACTTCTGTAACTCCTTTTTAAGGTCATCCAGGGTCACACGGACGCCCTTACCTGAAGGAGGAAAAACCGTCAAATAAACCCCATCACTTTCGGTGGTGATGGTCGTGTATCCGTTCACGTCCTTGAGCGGCGCCATGCTTCCTCCTTTCATCCAGCAGCTCCTGCAGACGAAAAACCGCCATATGATGAACTTGGCAAACCCTTGATTCGCTGACTTTCAGGATCTTGCCGATCTCCTTAAAGGTCAGAGTTTCGACGTAATAAAAATGGAGCACTTTTTGCTCCGCATCCCCCAGAAACTTGAGGGCCTCCGCGACCTGTTCAATTTTCTCTTGTTTCTCAACTTTATCAAGCGGATTCTCGGCTTTAGCGTCCGCCAATAGCTCGGCCCAAGAACCACCCTCTCCTCCTTCCGCGACTTCCGCATCCAGCGAAAGGAGGTTCAACATGTTGATCTCGGCTATCCAATCGTATAGTTCCGCCAAGGGGATGCCTAAGGCCTTAGCCGTTTCCTCCTCGCGGGGGGAGCGTCCCAAACGGACCTCCAGCTTTTTTTCAGCTTCCTGGATGGCCCGGGCCTGCTTGCGCAGGTTACGCCGTGCGAAATCCAGGTTCCGCAATTCGTCGACCATCTGCCCACGGATTCGGTAACGGGCGTAAGCCTCAAAAGCCCGGCCCGGATCGTGACGTTTATCCTTGGGGGGCGTGAAATGATCAAGGGCCTGCAACAAACCGATCACGCCCGCCGACCCGAGGTCTTCCTTCTTTTCCCAGTAAGCCCTCAAGGGCAGCCGGGCCAGCATCCGACGGGTTTCGGCTTCGACCAAGAAAAAATAAGCCCTGGCCAGCTTGTCCCGAGCCTTCAGGTCCTTCTTCTGCTTTAAAAAACGAGCCCATATTGGGTTTAAATTCCCTTCGGGCATTTAATCCAACTATTGCTTGTCGGGTGAAAGTTCGGGAAAAACAAAATCCACTGACTTTCCCTTCGCTTCATCGCCCTCAACGGCTGAACCCGCCTCACCTGGAATCCCCTCCAGTTCTTCCAAACCTGGCGTGGCAACCTCAGCCGAGGCGGAAGACACCTCCCGGGCCCCGGGTAAAGAAGCCTCTGAAACCCATTTTCCCCAATAGCTCGTGGCAAGCCAGGTGAAAAGCCCGCCGAAAAAGAAGCCCAAGAAACTGGCGACTAAGAAAGCAAGAACGATCGTGTCCATATCCATGCCCGAACAGGCTCCCACCAGCGAGGCAATAAGAAATCCCACCACCGATCCCGCCGCCCCGCCGACCAACAATGTTTGGAAATAGCCAAATGGCTTTTCCCGCGTGATTTCGTAATAAATCCGGTCTTTTTCTCGCTTTGCCATCCTTCTCCCCCGTTACTTCTTTTTATCCTTGCGGACTTCCTTGCGCTGGTGGTCGAAAATGAACCTCATCATTATGTCCTGGGCTTCCGGATCCACCTCCAAGAAACTGACCTTTTCGATCCTTCTTGGTATTCCGTCCATCACCTTGTCCTCGCCGCCCAAAATCTTTCCAACGACATAGGGCCTTACGTCCTCACCCAATTCGATTTCCATGTCCAGCTTGGTCCCCGCCGGGATGGGCGTACTGACAGCCATTTTAATCCCTCCAATGGAAAGGTCGTTGGTCCGCCCCACATTGAAAAATTCGTGAAAAACGGGATTGCCCGTATACTTGCGGTACTTCACTGGCAGTACCACATCCAACCGGACAAAACGTCTGTTCTGGTTCTTTTGGGATTCCGCCATCAGTCCTTCCCGCCGAAAATTTGGGTAACCTTCTTGAAAAACTGCAACAGGTTGCCATCTCCCATGCCAGACTTCCCGGATAAAAGACCGTCTGCCAACCGGGCAAGGCCTAAGGCCGAAGGGCCCATGGGCGAGGATAGCATAACTGGTTTTTGTTCCTTCACCGCCCGAACCATGCCCGGGTCCCGCAAAAGAAAGCCAAGGTATTTGACCTTCAGTTCCAAAAACCGATTTGCCAAGACCACCAATTTCTGCCCAGCCTCGTCAGCTTCCGAAGGACTCGAGGCCATATTGACCACTACTTGGATTTGGGGATCACGCCTTTCACGATGGAGTATCTTGATCATGCCGTAGGCGTCCATCAAAGCCGTAGGTTCAGGCGTGGTGACCACTACCACTTCCTCCGCGGCCAGCGCGAAAGCTAGCACATTTCGGTGCAACCCCGCTCCAGTGTCAATGAGAATGACCTCTGCCTGGTGTTGGAGTTCCACCAAGGCGTCTAAAAACTTGGCTCTTTGGGATTCGGTTAAATCTGCCAATTCCTGCACCCCCCCCGATCCCGATGCCACGATTTTAATTCCCCCTGGCCCTTCAGTAATGATTTCGGCGAGCTTTTTCTGACCGTTCAACACATTCAACAGCGTGTATTGGGGTATGAGTCCCAGCATCACGTCCACGTTGGCCAGTCCCATATCCGCGTCAAACAAAAGGACTCTCTTGCCCTTATGGGCCAAGGCTAGGGCCAAGTTGACCGAAATGTTGGTTTTTCCAACGCCTCCCTTACCACTGGTCACTGCGATAACCCGGCACGAAGATGGATGTGCCATGGTTTTTTCCAAAGCCGATGGCGGCCCCATCCGTTCCATCATTTCTCGTAGTCTTTCGGCTTGGTCCTGCACGGATTCCCCCTAACTTAAAAGTGACTTCGTAATTCGGTCGGCCAAGGAATGAGCTTCAGGAACTTCCAGGTCATCCGGCACATTTTGTCCCGTGGAATAATAAGAAATCGGAATCTGGAAATTGTTCATCAGATTTAAGAAGGCCCCATAGAAACGCGTTTCATCCAGCTTGGTGAAAATCATTCGGTTGATAGGTACCGCCGCCCCAAAACGCTCAATGATCCGGATCATGTCGTAGTATTTGGTAGTAGCGGATAAGACCAGGTGGATCTCGTCGGGCTGGCTTTTGCCGATAAAACGCCTTAGTTCCTCCAATTGCTCTTCGTTGGACGGGCTACGACCTGCCGTGTCCACCAATATCAAATCCATATTTTTATATTTAGCCAGAATTCCGGTAATGTCCTCCGCCGAATCTGCTACTTCCACAGGAATACCCATGATTCGGCCATAGGTCTTCAGCTGCTCGGTGGCCGCAATCCGATAGGTGTCGGCTGTCACCATGGCCACCTTCCGCCGTTCCATCAGGCTGTAACGGGCGGCCAACTTAGCCAGGGTCGTCGTCTTGCCAACGCCCGTGGGGCCCACAAAGGCCACCACTTTTTGGAAATCCAGCGGAGCCGCCGGAGGAGCAATTTTGATTGTTCCGGCCACGAAACGCTTAAGCCAAGCGGACAATTCCTCATTTTTTTCTGGGTCTACCTTTTCACCGATCATCCCCTTGATGATCCGTTGAATGAGAAAATCTTCAACTTCCTGTCGCGCCATTTTTTTCTTCACTTTATTGAAACCCTCGGACAAGAGTATGGAAGTTTCGGACGGATTCATGTCCCGTAAAACTGTGGCCAAGCTGGATGTTTTCATTTCATTCAGTTCCCGCTGCAATGCCTTGACCTTGGCTCGAGCCGGATCCAAGGAACCCGGAGTTGCGGGCTGGATGGCGGTCAGCGTCGCCGTAGCGGTGGCTCTGACCAAAGGGGACTGGGAACTTGCGGCAACAGGGGCTGGGGTGGAACCAGGCTTCCGTTTAGCCAAATCGTCCATGAGGTTTAAATCCACTCCAGCCGTGATTTCCGCCATAGGTCGGCCGAAAAGGCCCAAAACCCCTCCCTTGCGAAAGGTCTTGGTATACAGAATAACCGCTTCGGGCCCCAAATCCTTCTTCACCTTCATCAAAGCTTCCTGGATCGTGGGGGCTTCATATCGCTTGATCCTCATTCTCCGGCCTCGATCACGCCGACAGACTGGATTTCCGTCCTCGGCAGGAGTTCACTGAACGATATCACTGTTAAATGGGGGATAAACCGCTCAACGAGCTTCTTGAAATAAGGCCTGACGTTGGGTGAACAAAGTACCAAGGGCTGCCGGTTGGCGCCGGCCATCTTCTCGATACCTTGGGATAGGCTCCTAAACATTTGTTGGAGCAATTTCGGGTCCAGGGCCGTCATAGCTCCGCTTTCTGCGGCTTGCACTGAATCCATGATTTTTTTCTCAAAGCGGGGGTCAAGCGTCAATGCGTAAACCTTACCGTCGGCGGCTTGGTGAACCTTGGTAATGGAACGGGCCAAGCCCCGGCGGGCGTATTCGGTTAAAAGCTGGACATCCTTGGTTTCACGCACATGATCAGCCACCGCCTCCAAAATGCTCTCCAAGTCCCGGATGGGAAGGTGTTCTTTGAGGAGGTTTTGAAGAATTTTTTGCAAGTCCCCGACGGAAAGTTGGGATGGCACTAGCTCATCCACTACCGCCGGCGATTCCTTTTTCACCGTATCCAACAGTTTGGACACGCTTTGGCGGGTCAAAAACTCGTGGGCGTGATTTCGTATGATTTCGGTCAAGTGGGTGGCGATGACCGTAGAGGCATCTACTACCGAATACCCCGCCTGTTCAGCCATCGCCCTTTCCTCGTCGGTGATCCAATAAGAGGTCAAGTTGAAGGTGGGTTCCTTGGTTTCAATGCCTTTCAAGACGGGAAGCTTGGGCCCAGTGGACATGGCCAACAGGTGTCCCGGCATGATCTTCCACCGGGAGACTTCCACGCCTTTGATTTTAATAACATATTCCGAGGGCTGCAACTGCATGTTGTCCCGGATGCGAATGGGTGGAACTACCAGCCCTAGGTCGCTGGCCATCTGACGACGGATACCCGTGATCCTCTCCAAAAGGTCCCCGTGTTGGTCCTCGTCCACCAAGGGAATCAGGCTATAGCCGATCTCGACTTCCAAATGATCCACCTGCAGAAGTGAGGTGACGTTTTCCGGCTCCTTTTTCTTCTCGGCGCCAGGCGTCGTTGCGGGTTTTTCTGCGGTTTCCATTTCTTCGCGTAAGGTCCTTTGGACGAAATACGCAAACCCCCCCGTCATGAGGGCGACAAGGATGAAAGCCAGGTGGGGCAGGCCTGGAATGAGACCCGCGAATAGCAGGACCGCCGAGGCGATCCAAAGGGCCCGGGGTTGGGACATGATTTGTTTAACCAAATCCGTTCCAAGGTTGCTGTCCGAGGCGGCCCGGGTCACCACCACGCCGGTGGCGAAGGAAAGAAGAAGCGCCGGGATCTGGGTAGCCAGCCCGTCGCCGATGGTTAAAAGCGTGTAGCGTTGGAGGACCTCCAGCAAGGTCATGCCGCCGCTCAGGAGCCCCACGGCAAACCCGCCGAGGATATCGATCACCACGATGATGATAGCCGCGATGGCGTCCCCGCGGACGAATTTACTGGCACCGTCCATGGCTCCGTAAAAATCCGCTTCCTTTTCAATGTCCTTGCGCCGCTTGCGGGCCTGGTCGTCGGTGATGAGGCCGGAGTTCAGGTCAGCGTCGATGGCCATTTGTTTACCCGGCATGGCGTCTAAGGTGAACCGCGCCGCCACCTCAGCCACGCGCTGGGCGCCGCTGGTGATGACCACGAATTGCACGATGACGAGGATGAGAAAGATGACGAAACCGACCCAGTAATTTCCCCCCACGACGAAGGTTCCCACGGTCTCAATCACGCGCCCTGCGGCTGAAGGCCCGGTATTGCCATGCAGTAGAATCAGGCGGGTGGCGGAAATGTTTAAGGCCAGCCGGAAGATGGTGGTAATCAAAAGCAACGTCGGGAAGATGGAAAAATGAAGGGGTTCCAACGTGTACATGGTGATGAGGGCCACCACCAAGGCCATCGTGATGTTGAAGGAAATAAGAATATCCAGGAACACCGGGGGAAGGGGGATGATAAGCATGAGCACGACCAAAATCACCGCGAAGGCGACGAACAAATCACTGTTTTTCTGGATGGTGCTTAGGGTTGTGGCTTCAGCCATAATTTCCTCGGAAGGGTCCCGCCGGGTGGCCAGGCGAACCAGTATTGTATCCCTATTTGCTTAATTGTTCATCCAACTTTGCCGCATTAAAAAATGTCGGCCCCCGCGACAGTATGCCGCCTTAGGGAAAGGCCGGGGAAATCCCCCTGGTTTTTTTGTTCATGCGGTAAACGAAGGCCAAAACTTCCGCAACAGCCTCGAACAGGTCGGGCGAAATGGGCATTCCCACTGGGCATTGTTTCAAAAGAGACCGGGCCAAGGGCGGGTTTTCCACGATGGGAATGTTGTGTCTTTTAGCCATTTCCTTGATCCGTTCCGCGATGACCCGTTCACCCTTGGCCAAAACCACGGGCGCCTTCATCCCCTGCTTATACTCCAGGGCCACGGCCACGTGGGTGGGATTGGTGATGACCACGTCCGCGCGGGGGATGGCCTCGAACATGCGCCGCCGCGCCAATTCCCTTTGGATTTGGCGGATCCGGGCCTTGACCATGGGGTCTCCCTCGGTTTGCTTATGTTCATCACGAATTTCCTGCTTGGTCATCTTCAGGCTTTCCTCGAACTCCCACCTTTGGTAGAGATAGTCCAAAATTGCCAAAGCTACCAGGGCAAAAAGAATCCAATAAATAATTTTTAAGGTCAATTTTCCCACAAATATCAGCGGCCCCACTCCCGGCATGTCCATGGTCGGCACCAGTTGGGGTAAGGCTCCCTTGACTCCGATATAGGCAATCCACCCGATTAAAAACAGTTTTAGGAGGGACTTGAGGAATTCAACGGCGGACCTGCGGGAGAAAATCTTCTGGAAGCCGCTGATGGGGTTGATGTTGTTGAATTTGGGCACCAAGGGCTTCAGCGTGAATAAAACGCCTACCTGTAGGTAATTAATCAGCAGGCCCACCAGCAGTACGGTTCCCAAGACCGGGGCAACGATCTTGAAGACCTGCCACATGTAGAAAACCGTCATGGTAGAGACGTTCTCCATTCCGAAGGTGGTGTTCATGTTTTGGAACGCAAACACTGCCATTTGGTTCACCGAACCCAAGATGTAAGGGCCAGCAAAACGGAAGGCCGTCAAGGCCGCCAAAAGGATCAAGGCCGAGTTCACCTCGACCGAACGGGCGACCTGGCCCTTTTCCCGGGCTTCCAACCGCTTTCGAGGCGTTGCTTTTTCACTGCGCGCCGGATCCGCCACCCTTCAACTCCAGTTCTACGTTTTAAATTCTTAGTCGGGAATTAATAAGAGTTTTTGAACCTTTGGTTCGAAAACGTCCAAAACTCATAAACTTGAAACTTGTTTTATTCTTAACGCATGGCCCGTATCAAAATAGCCACGTCCCGGTACATCCCCTGGAACAACCCTTCCAAGATAAAAACGAAGAAGCTCATGGAGACGGCCGTGACGAGAAACCCCACCGCCAGGTTCAACGGCATCCCTACGATAAAAACGTTCATTTGGGGGACGGTGCGGGCCACGACCCCAAGGGCCATGTTGGTGATAAAAAGGGCCCCGATCACAGGAGCCCCCACGCGGAAAGCGATGAAAAACACTTGGGAAAAGAGATCCATCATTTTCGAACCCAAAACCGTGGAAAAATGGGCTTGTCCCAACGGGACTAAATTGAAACTGTCCGCAACTCCCGTTAAAAGGACATGGTGGCCGTTGACTGCCAGGAACACCAACATGGCGATCATGTAATAATATTGGCTAATAACCGAAGCCTGGGTGTTGGTGGTGGGGTCGATGACATTGGCCAGGCCCAGCCCCATTTGCATGTCCACGATCTCGCCGGCCAATTGAATTCCGGTAAAAATCAATGTCGCTCCCAAGCCGATGGACAAGCCAATCAAAAGCTCCCTCGCAACACCCAAGGCCAGTGGAAGTCCCGCGGAAGGCAGGTCGAGGTTCCTAAAATCCACCACAGGGAAGAGCAGGAACGTCACCAAGAGAATCCAGGACGCCTTTA
Source organism: candidate division FCPU426 bacterium (assembly GCA_030038835.1). Taxonomy (GTDB): domain Bacteria; phylum Oederibacteriota; class Muellerivitia; order Muellerivitales; family Muellerivitaceae; genus JAJPJW01. The sequence continues at coordinate 565 of JASHQZ010000309.1, read as the reverse complement.
CCATGCCCGGTATGTTGCCGCTGGAGAAAACCGGCGTCGTCAGGAAGATTCCAGCGATTCTCATGAAGATCAGAACAAAAGCCACCACGTCTTTTGGGTCGAATTGGAATGGATTGGCTGGCACAAACATCCTTTTCTGAAGCTATTATTTATTCTTCTCAAAAAAGTAAATGTGGGAAAGAACGCGCAACCATCCTTCCGGCCCTCACTTCACGTAATTGGGCAGATTGATCCAAAGGTTCGAGGTGAAATTCAAAAGCATCAATATCATCCATTTTCCAAAAACCAGGAAGGCCACAAAGATAGCGAGGATCTTGGGGATAAAAGTTAGCGTCATTTCCTGGATTTGGGTGACCGCCTGGAAAATGGAAACCGCCACGCCCACTAAGAGCCCCAGCCCCAAAACGGGTCCCGATACCAAAATGGTGATCCAAAGGGCCCGGCTGGCCAGATCGGCGATGAATTCAACGGACATCAACATCTCCTCACGGAAGGTGTTAGGTATCGCGTGTCCGGTGCCAGCAAAGGCTTAAGATTGAATGGTCATCTTTTGCTGAACCTTGAC
>JASHQZ010000308.1 GCA_030038835.1 candidate division FCPU426 bacterium | reverse complement strand
GCCCAGCGCGAAATCGGAAAAACACACCCCGCCCTTGGCGCTGAAAACCTTCTCGTTCATCACCACGCCGCCCGTCGCATTGGTCGCCGGACCGGAGTCCCCATTGGTGAGGGCGGCGTTGAGGAAGAAGGGGTAGGGATAAACGCCGGCCTCCACCGCGCTGATGGGGGGGGTGTCGAAGGTAAAGCCAAAGGGCGCGCGGATGAGGCTGTTGTCGTCGGAAAGGGTGAGGCCGTAAGGAGGCAGGAACTCCCCAAACTTGACATAGGCGCCTTCCGGCAGGTTTGAGACCAGGCCGTAGGCTTCCTTGGTGGAGGTGGAATCCAGCCGGTAGGTGAAAACCCCGGAAACCACCTCATTGGCCTTCACTTGGAACGAAAAATCCTGCCGGCTGAGGGAGCCGGTGGAAATAAAGGCGCTGGTATTTCGGTTTCCGGGGCCGGAGGTGTTGAAATTCTGGGTTGTGAGGTATCCCTCGTGGATATCCAGGCCGATGGCGACCCAGGAGGGGGTGGAGTGCTGGATCTTTTGGGCCTCCTCGGAGATGCCCTGCCAGTCGAAGGTTTGGAGGCTGTTCCCGTAATTTTTCCCGAAGTCGTCGCGCAGGAAGCCCCCCGTCTGGTTGACGTGGCAGGCGTTGCAATTGACCCCCTTCCAGGCCGCCAGGTAGGGCTCGGCCCAGGCGGCGGAAGCCCCGTAGGCCAAGACTACCAGGATCCACCTGCTCCCAAGCCCGCTCATGGTTTCTCCCCAAGGTTTTTTGGATGGACTTCCACCGGACGGGAACCCGGAATAGGCCGTCAGGAATATCCGGGCTTAACCCTGTAAAATGAATACAGGCTGGGGGCCCCAAAGTTACAAAAGTTCATCCTTAAAGCCGCTCCGAGGGGTAACTTTTTCCAAGAAAATCCTTTATATATAATTCAGAGCAAGGAGCCGTTTTCTTTGGACTTCAATGACGACCGATGGCAAACCTGGAACCGGTTGATGAAGCAAACCCAAGAAGGCGACGCCGGGGCCTATGAGCGCCTCCTGCTGGACATCAGCCCCCTGGTTTTCCACTATGTGCGCAAGCGGGTCTTCAACCCGCAGCATGTGGAGGATGTGTACCAGGAGGTGATGCTGACCTTCCACAAGGCGCGTCATACTTACCAGCCCGAGAGGCCTTTCGGCCCCTGGTTTTTCGCCGTGGTCCGGAACGCCATCTGGAGCGCCCTGCAAAAAAACCGCCGGATCGCCCAGCGGGAGGTGCCCCTGGAGAACCTGCCCGAACCCGAGGCGGGGCAAGCGGGCGAGGATTCGGTGGACGACCGGCTCCAGAAAGCCCTGGAATCCCTCCCCCCGATCTACCGGGAGGCGGTGGAACGCTTGAAGTTCAAGGGGATGTCGGTGGAAACGGCGGCGAAGGAACTGGGCGTCTCCAAGATCGCCCTCCGGGTGAGGGCCCACCGGGGTTACGGCCTTTTGAGGAAGTTCCTCACCCGACAGGAAAAGAAAACATGAGCGAACCCACACATCCTAAAACCAACCTGGCCCCCTTGCCCGATTTCCAGCGGCGCCTGGCGCAAAGGCTCGCGGCGGAGGTCCGGCCCGTCCGTCCGTCCCCCAGCGTCCTGCGGCAATGGCTGGTTTGGCTGGCCTTCGCCGTGGCGGTCGTGGGGATAACCTTGTCCCTCATCGGTCCCCAGTTTGAGATCGTGGAAAAGCTCACGGACTTTTCCTCGGGAGGCTTCCTGCTGCTGGCCTTCGGCTTGTCGGCCTTCTGCGCCTGGAGGGGCATCGCTTCCAGCAAGCCGGACGACCCCTTCCGCCCCGCCCCACTGGTGATCGCCGGGCTTTTGATCCTTTTCCTCTTCAGCATGCCCTTCCTGTTCTTTGAGAGGGACAGCCTGGGCCAGGTGTGGGCCCTCAACCAGGCCGACGGATGGTTTTGCGTGAGGACGGTGCTGCTGGTGGCCCTGCCTTCGTGGCTGATGCTGGGATGGATGGCCTCCCGCAACGCATCCTTCCATCCCGGATGGACGGGGGCCTGGCTGGGGGCTTCGGCCTTCCTTTTGGGCACGGGGACCATCCAGCTGCATTGCGCCCATTGGGAAACCTGCCACATGCTGGTGGACCACCTGCTGCCCATGATGGTCCTGATCTTCATGCCCATTTGGATCGGAAGCTACTGGTTCTCCCGCTGGCGGAAATAACCCCTACCGGCCGGCTTTTCCGTAAACTTCCTCGCGCTTTTGAACGCCGTCCGCGATGATCGTCGAATCCAGGTTCTTGGCGTCCACCACAACGGGAGTCAAGAGAACGGCTTTGACCGTGGCCCTGCCGTTATCCACATCGGTAAATTGGCAGTCGAATTCGCTGGCCTTGCGGGCCAACTTGGCGGCCAAATAAGCGGTTTCCTCAGCCAGCTTTTGCGGCGGGAGGTAGACCGTCAGGGACTGGGTGTGGGCCACCAGCCTCCGGCAGGTGGAAAGGTCCTCCCCCAAGCCCGCCACCAACACCTTTCCGGAGAGTTCCGGCCGATCCAGGGCCTTCTCCACATCCTCCGCCGTTTCATTGTCGGAGGCCAGCACCGCGTCCACGGACAGGGGCTGGGCCAGGATGGCTTCCATGCGGGCCGCCGCTTGGGAGGGCAGGATCCAGGGGGCCGCCACGACGCGCATATCCCCCCGGTCGATGAGGGGCTGGAGCGCTTTCATCTGTCCCGCACGGATTTCCCTGGAAGGGAC
>JASHQZ010000033.1 GCA_030038835.1 candidate division FCPU426 bacterium | reverse complement strand
CGCGACTGCCAGAGGCCGAAGGCCCAGGCGGGCATCAGGGGGGCCTGGCCGGTGAGGGCCCGATAGCCGGCCACCACCTTGTCCAGCCCGGGCCCGTCAACGAAGTAATAGTCGATCCCGTCGCCTACCTCGGACCAGAGGGAAGTATTCATTTCCGCGGGCGGCGTTTTCCAAAGGAAACGCAGGGTGGAGCCCTGCTCGGTCGTCCATTCGATCTTCAATGGGTATTGTTTCCCGGCTTCCAGGCGGACCTTGACCTGGTCGTCGGCCGCCAGCCATTTTTGCCGCCAATGGTCCATGATGATTTTCCCGTCCAGCCATACCTTGATGCCGCCGTTGGAGGCGCAACGGAATTGGTAGTCGCCCGGTTCGGGAACCTTCAAGAATCCTTCCCATCGCCGGGAAGGGGGATGGTCGTCCCAATTTTTTCCGTGGAAATCCACGCTGATATCGGCGCTGGTGGAAACAGGGGAGGAACCATCCAGTGGCCCCGTGGACAAGCCGCCCGGATGGCCGTTTTGATCCGATAAATCCTCCGCCGGGATGGGAACGAAAGGCCTCAAGTCCCCAAAACGGGTATAGGAAGGGTTGTCCCAAAGGATGCCGTAGCCCCGGTTGGAGACCAGGAAGGGCACGACCACGTTGGTATTGTGCTGCCAGAGATCCAGGTCGTAACCCTTCAGGTCCAGCGTTCCGACTTGTTCCTGCCCCAGCCCATACAACGATTCATCGGAGTATCCCAGCCATTGCTGGCGTATGTGAAATGTTTCCATGCCCTGGACGGACGCCGGTTCCATCCGCCGGTCCGATTCCACCAGGACGGGTATTCCGGCGGGGTCGGAAAAGGAAATTTTTCCCGAGGCCGCGTCAATCGAAACGGTCAGCCGGTCGCCGTGAAGGTTCCATCCCGTGCCTGTGGCTTCAAGGGTCCAACGGATTTTGGGGCCGGGATGGCCCACCACATCCAGGGTTTTGCGCTTGAAGAACCGGCGGTCCTTGGCGAATTGGACGTGGACGATGGAATCCGAAAAGAAACGAACGTTGAGGAGGCCATCGGGAAGTTGGAGGATGATCCCGTTCGGCTGTTTTTCGAGGGCGGTGGGCCGGACGGCGGATACCGACCTTCCAGCCGGGAGCAACAAGAAAAGGAGGATGGCCAAGGGGAATCGGCATGGATGTTTCAACATGGGGCGCCTTTTTGAAGATGAAGTTCGCGGACCTATCTTAACCACATGTGTTTGTTTCCGTCCCACCGTTTGTCCCGGGGGAGTGAAACAGGCCTTAAACTGAAAGCAAAAGGTTTTGCCCGAAGCATGGGCGGGCAATTCCGCCGTGACCTTTGACTTCGCAGGGATGATAATGGCTTCCTTCGTCGCGACCTTATCCATGGGAGATTTTTCATGCGCCTGATGGGAACGCTTTTGGCGGCGGTGGGAATCCTTTTATTGCTTTATGTTTTTTTGCGGTCCGGCCAAGCCCATGCGCAGGAAGGGGTGAAGATATTCCACAACCCCATCCTTCCCGGCTTCCACCCCGATCCCAGCGTCTGCCGGGTGGGGGACGACTTTTACCTCACCAATTCCACCTTCGAGTATTTCCCCGGACTGCCCATCTACCACAGCCGCGACCTGGTGCATTGGCAGCAATACGGAAACGCGCTGGATAGGCCCAGCCAGCTTCCCTTGAAGGACGCCACGGACACCGGCGGCCTTTACGCTCCCACGATCCGTTATTGGAAGGGGCTTTTCTACCTGACCTGCGACAACGTCACCGGCGGGGGCAATTTCATCGTGACCGCCAAGGACCCGGCCGGGCCTTGGAGCGAGCCGATGTGGATGAACGATTTTGAGATCGACGGCTCCATGTTCTTCGACGACGACGGCAAGGCCTATTACACCCGCCACGCGGGCGGCGACGGCGGCATCGCCCAGGCGGAATTCGACCCGGCCACGGGCAAGCTGCTCACCCCCATGAGGGTGATTTACCATGACCCGAAGGAGCCCTGGAACGAGGGGCCTCACCTTTACAAGATCCGGGGGCGCTATTACCTCATGCTGGCCGAGGGCGGCACAGGCGACCGGCACGCGGAGTTCATCGCGAGGTCTTCCTCGCCCTGGGGCCCCTTTGAACCCAGCCCCTACAATCCCATCCTGACCGAGCGGGACGACTCCCAAAGCCCCATCCAATGCACGGGCCATGCGGACCTCATTGACGCCCCGGATGGAAGCTGGTGGGCGGTTTTTCTCGGCACCCGGCCCCAAAGCGGCAAGTCGGTTATGTGGCGCGAGACCTTCCTGGCGCCGGTGAGCTGGACCGCCGACGGCTGGCCCGTCGTGAACGGCGACCACCATGTTGCCTTGGAGATGGAAGCGCCGAAACTTACGGCCGGCGCCCATATCATCAGCAAGCCTTGGGGCTCGCCCTTCCACGGGCATTCCTTGGGACCGGAGTGGATCCATGTCCGCAACCCCGACCCGACGGATTTTTCCCTCTCGGCCCGCCCCGGTTTCCTGCGGATCAAGGCGGCCAAGGATTCCCTGAACAATAAACAAGGGGAGCCCGCATTCGTGGGCCAGCGCCAGGTTGATTTCCGCTTCATGGCCACCACGGCTATGGAATTCAACCCCGCCCAGGAAGGGGAAGAGGCGGGCCTTTGCGTGAGGGCCAACGACAACAACCACTACGAGGTTGGGGTGGAGTTTTTCCAGGGGAAGCCCCAGGCTTTCCTCCGGAATACCCTCAAAAGCGTTGCTTCCACCTTGGCCCGCCAGCCCCTGGAAAGCGGGAAGGTCCAATTACGGGTCACGGCCGACGAAAACCAATACCAGTTCGCCTGGTCGCCGGACGGGAAAACCTGGAACACCCTGGGGGCTTCCTCCACGGGGGACCTGTATGGCGAGAAAAACCTCTGGTTCACCGGGGCCGTGATCGGGCTTTACGCCAGCGCCAACGGCAAGGAATCCCAGGCCACAGCGGATTTCGAAGGGTTTAGGATGGTCAATGGAAACGCACCTGAACCCATCGCCCTTTCGCCCCGGCCCACGCCGGTTCCGCCCAAGCCCTCAGACAGCTGGCGGGTGCGGTGCGGAGGAGACCCTCTCGCCGACTCCCAAGGCCAGGCCTGGTCCGGGGACGAGGCTTATGAGGGCGGGGACACGACCGGCGCGGGCAAGCCCGTAACCGCCTCCCGGGACCCGGAACTTTATTCCACGGAGCGCTACGGCCAGGATTTCAGCTACCGGTTCCCGGTCCCGCCCGGAAAGTACCAAGTCACCCTCAGGTTCGCCGAGACCTACGTGAAAAAGCCCGGGGAACGGGTATTTGACGCGGTTCTCAACGGCCAAAAGGTCCTGGACCATTTCGACATCCTCCAAGAAACCCAAACGGATTTCACCGGAATCGACAAGACCTTCAGGGACATCCAGCCGGACGCGGATGGGCTTATCCAAATCCGCTTCAAATCAGAGGTCCAGAACGCCAAGGTTTGCGCCAT
>JASHQZ010000307.1 GCA_030038835.1 candidate division FCPU426 bacterium | reverse complement strand
GTGGCCGAACTTCAGCTTATAGGTCTTCCCTCCCAGGGCCAGCCCCAGCATTTGGTGCCCCAGGCAGATGCCGAAAATGGGTGCGTTGGAATCAATCAGTTTCCTCAGTGTTTCAAACACATATGGAACCGCTTCCGGATCACCGGGGCCGTTGGAAAAGAAGAACCCCTTGGCCCCCGAAGACAAGAGAACATCGGCCTTGGTGGTGGCCGGGTAAACCGTCACGTCGAATCCCTCGGCCGTCAGGCGGCGCAGGATGTTGTACTTGATGCCGCAGTCGATCGCCGCGATCTTGATTTTCGATTGGGCCGTTTCTTCCGCCGTTGCCTGCAGTTGCATCTGCTGCTCAACTCCTAACTCCTCACTCCTCACTCCTAACTCATAAGGCATTTCCGTCCAGTGATAGGGCTTGTCGCAGGTGACTTCCTTCACCAAGTCCCGGCCCACCAATCCCGGGCTGTCCTTGGCCTGCTTGACCAGTTTCTTGGGATCGAGTTCGGTGGTGGAAAGAACCCCGTTCTTGGCCCCGTAGGTGCGCAGGTGGGAAGTCAGGGCGCGGGTATCAATGCCCTCGATTCCGATGATGTTGTTCTTCTTCAGGTAATCGCCCAGGGTCTGGGTCATGCGGTAATTGGAAGGGTGCTTGCAGTATTCCCTGGCCACGAACCCGGCCAAGAAGGGCTTGCGGGACTCGATATCCACCGGGTTGACCCCGTAGTTGCCGATGAGCGGATAGGTCATGGTCACGATCTGGCCGCGGTAGGAGGGGTCGGTGAGGATTTCCTGGTAGCCCGTCATGGAGGTGTTGAAACAGACTTCGCCGAAGGACTTGCCTTGGGCTCCAAAGGATACCCCTTCAAACCAAATACCGTCTTCTAGTGCCAGGATAGCTTTCTTGATTTTGGAACCCACGCAAACACCTTTCAAAACATTTATTTGCCACAGATGCACACAGATTCACGGGATGGCTTTAAATCTTAATCTGTGTTCATCCGTGTGAATCTGTGGCCAAATGGGTATTGCTTCTTCCGTGATTAGTCTTGCCTTTCGTATTTGACTTCGCCATTTACGATCGTCGTCACCGCCCAGCCTTTGAGCTTCCAGCCGTTGAAAGGCGTGTTCTTGCCCTTACTTTTGAAGTTTTTGGCCACTACTTCCCTTTCGGTTTTGACATCAAAGATCGCCACATCCGCGTTGGCCCCCTCGGTGAGGGTGCCGGCCGGGACGCCGATGATCCTGGCCGCCGAGGTGGTCAGCATCTCCACCGCCCGGGACAGGGACACGACCCCCGGTTCCACCAGGTGGCTGTAGGCGAGGGGGAACAGGGTTTCCAGGCCCACGATGCCGAAGGCCGCCTGGTCGAACTCGCATTGCTTTTCCGTGGAGGCGTGGGGCGCGTGGTCGGTGCAGAGGCAGTCGATGACCCCTTCCTTGATTCCCTTGCGGATGGCGGCCACGTCCTCCTCCCCGCGCAGGGGCGGGTTCATCTTGAAGTTGGCGTTGTAGTTCTTGATGGACCTGTCCGAAAGGGTCCAGTAGTGGGGGCAGGTCTCGGCCGTGACACGGAGGCCCTTCTTTTTGGCCTGGCGGATCAGTTCCACCGACCCGGCCGTGGAGACGTGGGCCGCGTGGAACTTGGCGCCCGTCATCTCGGCCAGCAGGATGTTGCGGGCCACCATGACCGTTTCCGAGGCCGCGGGGATGCCCCTTAAGCCCAGCGCCGTCGAAGCCTCCCCCTCGTGCATGACTCCTTCGTTGGAGAGGTGACTGTCCTCGCAATGGTCGATCACCGTCAGGTCCAGCATCTTGGCGTATTCCATGACCCGCCGCATGAGCTCGGCGTTCATGATGGGCGCCCCGTCGTCGGACAGCGCCACGGCCCCGGCCTTCTTCAGTTCGCCCAGCTCGGCCATTTCCTGGCCTTCCCGGCGCTTGGAAATGCAGCCGATGGGATAGACGTGGCAGTATCCTTCCTTTTCCGCCTTGGCCCGGATGAAGTGCACGATGGACTGGTCGTCGATGGGCGGGTTGGTGTTGGGCATGCAGGCCACCGAAGTGACCCCGCCCGCCACGGCCGAGTGGGAGCCGGTGGCGATGGTTTCCTTGTACTCGAACCCGGGTTCCCGGAAGTGCACATGGATGTCCACCAGGCCGGGCGTCACCAGTTGGCCCTCGGCGTCGATCACTTGGTCGGCCTTGACCTTGAGGGCCTTGCCCAACTTGGCGACCTTGCCGTCCTGGATCAGGACGTCGGCTTCGCCGTCCAGTTGGTTGGCCGGGTCCACCACATGGCCGTTTTGGATAAGGATCGACTTCATAAACGAACCTCTTTCACCACAGAGGTCACAGAGTGCACAGAGTTAACAACTTTTTGATCTTGAGCCATAAGTCTCTGCCTAACTCTGTGTCCTCCGTGTACTCTGTGGTTAATTAGGTTTTTCATTTGTTTCCCCCTGCAGCAGATACAAGACAGCCATCCTCACCGCCACGCCGTTGGTGACCTGGTCGTCGATGACCGACTGGGACCCGTCCGCCACGCCCGAGGAGATTTCCACCCCCCGGTTCATGGGCCCGGGGTGCATCACGATGGCGTCCTTC
>JASHQZ010000306.1 GCA_030038835.1 candidate division FCPU426 bacterium | reverse complement strand
TTCAGCGGGCACCGCGGAGAAGGTCTCGCGGAACAAATGGCCTTGCCGTATTCGCTCCAGCCGGGGTTGGACCGGGGCCGGCGGGTCGGTGACGGAAACGCCGTCGGCCAAACCGGCTTCGGATTGGGAGAGGTCCGCCATTTTCTCGGCCGCGATGCGCCAGGCGCGGGTGATGGCCGCCAGGTTGGCCGCGTCCTCTGGGACGCAGATTTGCCGGACCATGGCCGTGAGGGCGTTCAGGGACATGGTGCTCATGAGGAACCGGTAACGCAAAAAATCCTGGCTCGGCGGGGTCAAAGGGCCTCCCTCAGTTTCCGTACCATTCTAGACGTTCCGGGTTCTGAAAGGGGCTGCATCGCCCATTTTGTGCCCGGTTTTGCAAACTCCCCAAACCGCCGGTGGGCAAGCGCCGGAACCAGGAGAAGGTCAGGTGCGGGCCCCTCTTAAGAAAAAATACCCTTCGGCATTCCCCAAGAAACCTGGAAGTTGGTATTCTTAAGGGAGTCGGGAGGCTTCCTCCTGAACAGTTTTTACCGGATTCCATTTCCTAGGGTATCCCATGGCGGATCAACGAATTCCAGGCCGGTTTTTCCCCTTATTTTTATCCATCCTTTTTTTATCCTCCTGCCTTCCCGCCTTCGCCCAGATCGACGTCACCACGGACGCGGGGGACGAAAGCACCGGTTCCCTAGGATGGGCCGTCACCTCCCTCAATAACTCGGGGGCCGGGGCCATCAGCATCGAAAACGTGGGCTCCATCCCCCTCACCCAGGCCCTTCCAACGGTTTCCTACAGCGTGACCTTCCAGGGCACGGGCGCGCAAGTTATCGGGCAGGGGGACAGCCTGGCCCAATTCTACTTTGAGCAGGGTTTCACCCTGGACGTCTCCGCCTCCCTCACCCTCACCAACAACGGGGCCTTGTCCTCCGGGCTGGACGCGGCACTGACCGCCGCCTCTTTCAACCTTTCCTCCGATTCGGCCTTCTCCCTGGCGGGCGGGGTATCCACGTCGTCCAACGGCGGCGGGGCTTCCGTCACCCTGGGCGCGGCTTCGGCCGAGTCCGGGGCCACCTTTGCCATCCAAGGCGGCGCGGGTAGCGGCAACCAAAGCGACGGAGGGGCAGCTGCGGTTTCGGCCGCGTCCCTTTCCCTTTCGGGGGCCGTGGGGACCATCGCCGGGGGCGAAGGCGGAAGCGGTTCCCAATACGGCGATGGGGGGGCGGCCACGCTTTCGGTCGGTTCCCTCAGCATGGACACGGCGGCCCAACTGGCCCTCACAGGCGGCAACGCTGGGACGGGGACGGGTTCAACCGGTGGGGGAGGAGATGCCGTCTTAACCGCCAATTCGGTTTCCCTGACGGGCAGCGACACCCAACTGGCTCTTACGGGGGGAAATGGCCAGAATACCAGCCCGCCCAATTTGCCCGGCCCGATCAACGCGGGAAGCGGAGGCAGCGTCCTGTTGACGGCGTCCTCGGCCACGGTGGGCTCGCAGGCCCTCTTGAGCGTCACCGGCGGGGCGGGCGGCAGCGTCTATGCCGGAAGCTCCGGCCAGGGGGGAAACGGCGGCAGCGTGACGGTTTACCTGGGCACCCTTGCCCTTACCAACGGCGGTTCCCTGGGCGTGACCGCCGGCGAAGGGGGACAGGGAGCCAATGGTCAAACCGGGGGTAATGCCCAGGTCACGGTGGGATCAGCTTTTGAAGGGACCGGGTCCAATTTCACCGTTGTTGGGGGCGCGGGCGGGGGGAACAATTCCGGAGGAACCCTGAACTTCATCGCCGGCTCCCAAACCCTGGATTCGGGCGCCACCTTCATCGCCGCGGGCGGCGCGGGCGGGTCGGGAGCCGTGAACGGAGGCAATGGGGGCGCCCTAGTGGCGTCGACCCAGGCCCTCACGCTCGCTTCCGGGTCCCTATGGGAGGCCTTGGGCGGCGCGGGCGGCGTCGGAACTTCCGTCAATGGTTCGGGCGGGGATGTGGTCGTGGATTTCAGCAACCTGCAAGGCTCGGGGACGGTCAGCCTGGGTGGGTCCGGTCCCTTGACCCTGGAACTGTCGGGGGGGGATTTTTCGGGCGCCATCGAGGGTTCGGAAGGCGTGGGAGTTTCCGGCGACGTGACATTCTCGGGCGTCAACACCTATACGGGCCCGACCACGGTTGCCTCCGGGTCGCTCAACCTGACGGCGGGGGCCCAAATCGCCGGGTCCGTGACGGTTGGAAACGCCACTTCCCTAGGCGGATCGGGATCCATCCTGGGGGCCGTCGCCAATAACGGAACGGTGCAGGTGGGAACGTTCTCTTCGGTGGGAACCCTGTCCGTCGGAAGCTATACCCAAACCTCCAATGGAACCTTGCAAACCAGCCTCTCCCCCACCCAGGCCGGCCTTTTAAGCGTCAGCGGCGGGGCCACCCTGGGTGGAACCATGAATGTGGAGCCCGTGACGGCGCTCACCGGCGTCCGCTACCAATACACCCTTTTGACCGCAGGATCGCTGGATGGGACTTTCAACACCACTGATTTCAACGGCCTTTCCGGTTTGAACACCGACCTGTCCTATGGCGCGAACGACGTCGTGCTCACCCTGGTCCGTCCCGGCGTGGATTTCACGACCTGGGCCGTTGGCGCCAACCAAACGGCGATTGCCAATGCCTTCAACGGACTTGTCACCACGGGCAACGCCAGCAATGCCTTTTTCAACAAACTCAACGAGCTTTATGTCCTGCCTTCGGGCCAAACCCTGGCCCTGGGCCAAATGACCGGGGATATCTATACGGCCCTTCCCGGCATCCTGCTGGACAACCTGCAGTTCGAGGACAGCCTGCTTTTCGACCGCCTGGATGGCGCAATGGGCACGGCCATGGGCGGCGCCCAGGCGGGCCTGGCGCGCGGGATGATCTCGGCGGAGGTTTCGGGACCGGCGGGGAACGCCGCGGGGCTGGCCAGCCCCAACGTCCGGGGCCTTTGGGTGGAAACCACGGACAGCGCGGGCTCGGTCAACAGCGACGGCAACGTGGAGGGCTTCAACAAGTCCAACTACGGGTTCCTGGCGGGCTATGACGCGCAGCTGTTACCGGACCTGGCCGGCGGGATCATGGGCGGCTA
>JASHQZ010000305.1 GCA_030038835.1 candidate division FCPU426 bacterium | reverse complement strand
AGCCTTAAGACCTCGTTGTCCTTGGCCATTTTGGTCTTCCCGTGGAAATTCACCACCTGCGCGCCCTGGAAGGAAACGACCGTCAGTTGCTCGTCCCTGCGTGAGACCTCGAAGAGGATCCCGTGTTCGCGGCAAAAGACGCCGCCCGCGGTCACCTCCAAATCCCCGGCGAGGGACGGGTCCAACTGGCCGAGCAGGCGCCCGGTGACCAGGTTGACCTGGCATTCCAAGCCCTTATCCCCCTGGCGCAGCCGGGTGATGTGGATGCGCGTGTGCGGCGCCAGGTAAAGGAAGGACTTCGCTCCGAGCCGCAAAACCGCCTCGCTGTCCACGGCGGTCGTGACCTTGTCGCCGTCGTCCACGGTTTGGCTGGTGTAAAGCCGGGCGGTTTCGTCGTTTTCATTATGGTAGGCCGTCACGTCGCCCTTGACCCGGACCGCGCGGAAAAGGAATTCTTCCTGGGCTTGGGAAATTCCGGCCGTTCCCCAAACGAGGGCCAGCGCCAAAAATATTTTATCAAATCGTTTGGTGTTTCTCATGGAAGGACGGCGCATTATAGGGCGTCGGCTTCGCGGTGTCAGCCTTTTCGGGCGGTTCGGCCCCGGCGCCCGTCGGGGATCAGGGGGTGGCGGGCCCCTCCGTTTTTTCCCTTTGGCCTAGGAGTCCCCACGCGTAGTTCAGGTCGCCGTCCGAGGGGTACATCCTCAAGGCCTTCCGCAGGAGGCTCCTGGCTTCGGCAAACCTTCTTTTGCGGATGAGGAGGCTCGATAAACGGTAATAAAGATGGCTGGCCGGATAACCTTCCCGGATCGCCTGGCGCAAGTCGTGGACCATGTCCTCGTAGTGGGAGCGGTAGCCAAGGCCATAGTCGAATTGCGAGAACTTTTCCCAATAAACCCCCCGCAGGAAAGGGTCGGTTTGGAAGACCGGGGGCCTTTCTCGCAACAGGTGGAAAGCCGCCGCGTAGGTTTCCGACTCCGACACATCCAGCCAAAGGTAGTCAAATTTCAGCAAATAGTCATTCGCCTCTTTCCATCGCTGGAAAACAGGCCGGTTGTCCCCGTCCAGGCGCGCGATCCCCATCAAAAGGCCGGGGCTCCCCGGAAGGTCCTGGTCCAGCCAAAACCATTGGGCGGCCGGGAACCGCCTCGCCAAAAAGGGCTGGTAGTGGATGTCCGTCAGGAAAGCCGCCCAGGAGGCGGGCCTGCCTTGGAGGCCCGGGTCTTCGGCCGCGTTCCAATCGTAGGTCGCCACAAAAAGGGTATCGTCGGAGAAGGCGGCGCCGAACTCCGTGAACACCCATCCCGGTCCCTCCTGGACCGCCATCCGGTCCAAAATCCGGTAAGCCCGCCATTCCGGGACACCCACCCCTTCTTGGTAAAGCTGGGGCCCGGAATGAAGGGGGTCGGGCGGGGATTTTAAGAAGCGGGCCACGTCGGTCCCGAGGCTCGCCGCCACTAGGAGGGCCCAAACCCAAGGTTGTTGGGGGGGTGAAAAATCCGCCGCGAAAGCCGCCAGGCCCCAAAGGGCTATCCCCAAAAGGAGGGGGAGGGCTTGGGCCACCCGCAGCATTTGCACGTTCATGGACATCAGACCCGGCAGCAGGAAGACGCAGAGGGCGGCCAGCATCCAGCCCGCCCAGGGATTTCGCCTCAACCGGCCCAACTGCCATAGGCCGTTGAAAAAAGCCGCGGCCAAGAAGGGGTTCAACAATCCCCCTTGGGAGGCAGTGTAGATTCCTTCCGAGGGGCCGTTCCCCCAAAAAAGGGCGGAAACATAGGAAAGAGCCGTGAAACACCAGTGCTGGAAAGGGAACCAACCGCTGGCCGCGGACATGGCCCAAACATGCACCCCGAAGTGTTCCCGGACCGCGGCCGCGGCGAAGGGCGCCAAAGCCAAAACAAGGGCCGCCCCAAAAGCGACTTTGAGCCGCCATCCCTCCCGGAGGTCCCCGGTCCTCCCCGTTAAAACAAAGGCCGTCAAGGCCAGGGCGGGCGCGGCCCAGGAAATAAAGGTCCAAAACCCCATTCCCAACGCGACCCCCAAGGCGGCGGCCCAGGCCCCTTGGGCCCAAGCCCGCCGCGAGTTCCTGAATTTTCCCAACAGGTAAAGGCATAGCAGGACCCAAAAGGGGGTCCAGATGCCTTGATGGCAAATACGCCCCAGCAGAAGGGGCCAATAGGCCAGGGCCAGGAGGCAACTGAAGGCCCGGCCAAAGGACTCGGGAAAATATTGGCGGCAAGCCGGGTAACCCAGGGAGACCGTCGCGAGGGACAAAAGGGCGGGTAAAAAACGCAACACCGAAAGCGGGGCCATCCCCGTCTTGAGCAGCCCCACCATGGCCCAAACCGTCAAGGGAGGTTCCTGGCCGAAGGTTTGAAAAAATTTCCAATCCCATTTTTCATTCAATTTCAGCGCGTAGAAGCCGATCCAGCCAGCATCCCCGTTGGGCCAAAGCGGCACCTCCCCCAACCGGTAAAAACGGAGGAAAAAACCCAGGAGGATCAGCGGCAACCAGAGCCAAAAAGGAAAGGGTTGGAAAGAAATTGACCCGTCCTCTTCGGGTCCCGGAATCTCCTTGTGAAAACCGCCCCGGGCAACCATGCAGCCAAAGGCCGCAAAAAAAACCAGCAGGAATCCAACCTTCAAAATCCACTGGGAGGCTAGGCAAGAAAGCAGGAAGTTGAAACCGAGGAATACCGCGAAGAGAAGGCGCGGCCTCGGCCTTAAAAGTGCTTTCATCGGATCTATTTCATCCTTTTTTCAAAAAAAACGTTGGGGGACGGGTTTGGGGTGGCACCCGCCGGAAGTCGGGATTCAACGTCCATTTTTCCCTCGGGAGCCTTTGGATTCCTGCTCCAAGACCTTAAGGGCATGGGCGTAGTCCCCATTCCCCGGATCCCCGTGAAGGGCGGCTTCCAAATACTTGCGCGCCCTGGGGTAAAAGCCTTTGCGCAGCAAAAGGCATCCCAAGTCGTACTCCAAATGGGGCAGGGGGTAGCCCCGCGTGACCGCGTTCCTCAAGGCCCCGGCTTGGAGCCCGTAATTGGATTCGAACCCCTTGTAATAATAAAACTCGGACAATTGTTCCCCGTAGCCATCCTGGAGAAAAGGGTCCTCCGCCACGGCGGGCGGTGGGTTTTGCCAGTACTGGAGCGCCTCCCGGCCGGTTTGGGCATTGGCCACGTTCAGTATTTTCTCACATCCTTCCTGCAGCCAACGGTCCGTTTCCACCCATTTTTCCAGCCGACCGGTTTCCTGGAGGGTGATGGGGATCAAACCCACGGCCAAGTGGGGATCCCCGCCGGTGAGGACCGGCGGTTGCCACCATTGGGCGCCTGGGAAGGATTCTCTCAGGAAGGGGATGGCGTCCGGGTGAAGAAGGAGCGCCGCCCACCGCGCCTGGTGTAGATCCAGGCGCGGGTTCTCGCCCGCGTTGAACCCGAAAACCGCCCCGGCCAAATTTTCCTCCGGATGGACCGTCAAGCCCTGTTCGGGGTGGTTGGGGTCCTTGAATTGGGTCAGGATGATCCCGGGTCCGCGGTCGCGGGCGACATTTTCCAGGACGCCGTAAACCGCCCGGATTTGGCCCGTGGGTTCCACCCAGGCGGCCAAGGTGTCCCTCCACCGGACGCCGTCCCAACCTAAACAAAGCGCCAAAGCCGCGGCCCAAACAGCGCCCCGGCCCCTGGGTGGCAGCTCCGTCCCAAGGCGGGCGGCGCCCCAGGCGGCCAATCCCAGGCAAGGGATCATGAGCTGGATGATCCGGAAGCATTCGAGGTTCTGGGAAAGCAGCCCGGGCAAAAGGAAAAGGCCGAAAAGACCGGCCAGCCACCCGCGCCAAGCGCGGGACGCGGGGGCGTTCCAAACCTCCCCAACGCCCATCCAAAAGAAAGCGGCCACAAGGGGGTTTAAAAACCCGCCGCCGGAGGGCGCGTAAATTCCCTGGGAATGGTATCCCCAAAAAAGACAGTTGAGGTAATCCAGCGACGAAAGCAGGACGGTCTTGGCGGAAACAAAACCATGGAAGGCGCTGTAACCCGCTAAATGCGTCCCATAGCCGCCGCTTTGGGCGGCGGCGATCCAAAAATAAAACCATGTAGCCGCGAACCCAGCCCCCCAAGCCAGGGTCATCCTCGGGTTCCATCCCCTGGGGCGCAAGGCAAGCCACAGCGCGCCCAGGGACCCTGCCGCCACCACGGGCCAGGAAGTGTAGGTCCAATAGCCCAGTCCCGTCCAAGCTCCCAGGAGGAAGAACCATCCTAGCTCCCCTTGGGCCCATCCCTTTTCCAGGGCCTGGGCGGCCAGGATCAGGACCCCCATCTCCCAAAGGGGGGGCAGGATATTGGTCAGGGCGATCCCCTGGTGGTAAACCGGCCAGTAGCCCAGGGCGAAAAAAGCGGTGAAAAGGAAGCCTGGAAGGGGGGGCAGGAAACGGCGGGAAAACCCAAAAACCAGGAGGAGGGTGAGGCCGGCTACCAGGAAGGGCGGGAGCAAGAGGGCCGTGAAAAAGCTTCCCGTCGCTTTCCATATAAATGCAGTCGCCCAAAGCAGGAGTGGTGGATCCTGGCCGTCGAAGTAAAAAAACCTCCAACTCCATTGTTTATACAATCCCAAAGCGGCCTGGACCGTGGAGGCCTCGTCCAAAAGCGGCCAGGGAGGAAAGGCCCAAGACCGGAAGGAGCGCAAGAGGAGGCCGGCCGCCAATACCAAGACCCAGGCCCCAAGGGGGATAGGCCGGCTTTCCGGAGGTGAACCCGTCGCGTCCCCGCCGGGAACCGCCCGCTCCCTTGGGCGCATCCACAGGAAGGAACCCAGGAGGCCGAGGATCCATATCCCTTGGCGGGCCGCGGCGGGAAAAACCGGAAGGGATGCCAAGAGATGCGTGAGGAACAAAAGGCTGAAAAAGACAAAATGCCGCCGGGGATTATTGAAACGAAAGGTCATTATTTAAACTACCTTGGGATTTGCGGCGGGCTTTGAAAATCAAGAGGGATAGCTTTCCAAGAGCTTGGCGGCCAGGGCCGTCCAGCCCGTCTGGTGGGAGGCGCCCAGGCCCTTGCCTTGGTCGCCGTGGAAATACTCGTAAAACAACACCAGGTCCTTCCAAGCCGGGTCCTGGGCATAGCGCGGGTCGCCCCCGTGGCAGGGACGGTTGCCTTTCTCGTCGGGCAGGAACAGCCGGGAAAGCCGCTGGCCCAGGAAAACCGCCACTTCCTTAAGGTTCATCCAATGGCCCGAGCCCGTGGGGCATTCCAACTTCAGGTCGTCGCCGTAAAAATGGTGGTACCGCTCCAGGGTTTCGACCAGGAGGAAGTTGATGGGAAACCAGACCGGTCCCCGCCAGTTGGAATTGCCGCCGAAGATCCCGCATTGGGACTCGGCCGGCTCATAGTCGATCCGGCTGCGCTGCCCGGCCAGGTCGAAGTTGTAGGGATGGTCCTTGTGGAACTTGGAAAGGGCCCGGATGCCGTAGGGGGACAGGAACTCGTTCTCGTCCAGCACGTATTTCAAAACCCTCACCAGCCTCTCCTTGGAGGGAACGGCCAGGAGGTAACAGCCCTTCCCCGCCTCGCCCTCGTCCCGGCGCAGGATGGCCTTGGCCTCCTCGGGCTTGTGCTGGATGAACCATTTCATGCGCTTGTAGAACTCCGGGAGCTTTTGAAGGGTTTCTTCCTTCAGGATTTCCACCGCGAAAAGGGGGATGATGCCCACCACCGAGCGGATCTTGAGGGGGATCGCCGCGCCGTTGTACTGGAGCTGGTCGTAGTAAAAGCCGTCCTCCTCGTCCCACAGTCCCGTGCCGCCCAGGTGGTTCATGGCGTGGACGATGGAGAGGTAATGCTCGAAGAACTTGGTGGCCATGTCCTCGGTGGCGGTGTTTTCCAGGGAAAGTTCCAGGGCCATGGAAAGGAGCGTCCCGCAGTAAAAGGCCATCCAGGCCGTGCCGTCGGCTTGTTCCAGGAGGGCCCCCCAGTTCAGCTGCCCCCGGTCGAAGACCCCGATATTGTCGAGACCCAGGAACCCTCCGGAAAAGAGGTTGTTACCCTGGGCGTCCTTGCGGTTCACCCACCAGGTGAAGTTGATCAGCAGTTTCTGGAAGACGCGGGAAAGGAACACCCGGTCCCTCTGCCCCTTGTCCGCGCTCATCTTGTAAACCCGCCAGGTGGCCCAGGCGCGCACGGGCGGGTTCACGTCGGAGAAGGCGAACTCATAGGCCGGTATTTGGCCGTTGGGGTGCATGTACCATTCGCGCAAGAGCAGCACCAGCTGGTGTTTGGCGAAAAAAGGGTCGATCCGGGCAAAGAGGATCGTGTGGAAGGCCAGGTCCCAGGAGGCGAACCAGGGGTATTCCCAGTTGTCCGGCATGGACAGGACGTCCTCGGCGCCGAAGTGAAGCCAGTCGTGGTTCCTTCCTAATTTGCGGCCCGGGTCCACCGGCGGCTGGCTGGGGTCGCCCTCCAGCCAGTCCTTGATCTGATAGAGGTAATACTGCTTGCTCCACAAGAGCCCCGCATAGGCCTGCTCCGCCACCGCCCTTTCGTCCTTGGAAAGCGCGGCGGGGATCTTCAGGTCGTAATAGGCCCGGGTTTCCCTTATCCGCTCCTCGAAAACCCGGTCGAAACCGGCCCCGAAGGCCTCGCCCAGGTCGCGGTGGGTCAGCCTTAAGCGCAGGACCTTCTCTCCCCCTGCCGGGATTTGAAGCTGGTAGCAAAAAGCCGCCTTGGTGCCCTGGTCCACGTTCACGGCGGCCTTGTTTCCCTTCACCACGTAGTCATGGAAGGCGTCTTTGACCCAGGGCGAGGGGTTGGAGGTATTGAAAATTTTTTCGAAATTCGTCTCGTTTTCGGTGAACAGCAGGAGCGGTTCCCCCTCAGCCTTGAGGAAATAAGGGCCCACGCGGGGATGGCTCAATTGAAGTCCCTTGTCCTTCCGTGCGATGGGGATCTTGGGCGGGTAATGGTCCCCGCTGCGGCCCCAGCTCCAGGTGTTGCGCAGCCAAAGGGTGGGAAGGACGGTCAAAGGCGCGGCCTCGGGCCCGCGGTTGACCGCGGTGAGGCGGATGAGGATGTCCTCCGGGTCCGCCTTGGCGTATTCCACGAAAAAATCGAAATAACGGCTGTCGTTGAAAACACCGGTGTCCATGAGCTCGAACTCGGGGCTCTCCTTGCCCCGCCGGCGGTTTTCCTCCACTAGCCAGGCATAGGGGAACTCGGCCTGGGGGTATTTATAGAGGGCTTTCATGTAGGAGTGGGTGGGGGAACCGGAAAGGTGGTAATAGCATTCCTTCACGTCTTCCCCGTGGTTTCCCTCGTTGGCGTTGAGCCCGAAAAGCCGTTCCTTGAGGATGGGGTCCTTACCGTTCCAAAGGGCGGGAGCGAAACACAAAAGCCCCTGGGTGTCGCAAAGGCCCAAGAGGCCGTCCTCGCCCCAGCGGTAGGCCCGGCTGCGCGCCTGGTCGTGGGGGAAGTAGTCCCAGCAGGTGCCGTTGGGGGAATAGTCCTCCCTCACCGTGGCCCATTGCCGCTCGGAAAGGTAGGTCCCCCATTTTTTCCATGGGTGGTGGCCGTCGATGAAGAGGTTGAGCCGTTCGGATTCGGGGTCGAGCGCCATGGAACTCCTTCAAGAGCCAAAAACATCCAACACGAAGTCACGAAGACTCTAAGAAATTCTTTTATTTTCTTAAAATCTCGTTTTTCTTTGCGGCTTCGTGTTGGCTTTTGGTTTTCATCATTTTAAGACGATCTGA
>JASHQZ010000304.1 GCA_030038835.1 candidate division FCPU426 bacterium | reverse complement strand
CCGGGAAAAACTGAAAGAAGCCATTGAGCGAAAAGCCCAATGCGCGGTGAAGTACCTTCACACCCAGCCCCTAAGGCTGGTGGCGGACGGCCAGGTCACCTGGAAAGGGAAGGTGGAGGTGTTCCAATTGGACGGCCACCCGGAAGCCAGAATCGCCTTTGGCTGGGGGATCCCCGTGGACGGGAACAAGACGGAATTCTTCACGGTCATCGGCGTGCCGCCCCTGGAAACCCCCATCATGGCGGTCAAGGCTTATCTCGCCTCGAAAGACAGGGGTTAACCCTCAGCAAGAACCGGGTGGTTTCTTCCCCCCTCCACTTCTATATTTCAAACTATGAAAACCAACGATTACGAGCGGGTTGAAAAAGCCATCCGTTATTTAGAATCCAACTGGCAGGCCCAACCCGAGCTGGGAGAATTGGCCAAGGCAGCCGGTCTGAGCTTGTTTCATTTTCAAAGGCTTTTTAAACGATGGGCGGGTGTTAGCCCCAAGCGGTTCCTCCAATACCTGACCTTGGAATACGCCAAGAAGCGCCTGCGGGAATCCAAAAGCGTCCTGGACGCGGCTTATGATTCGGGGCTTTCCGGCCCTGGCCGGTTGCACGACCTCTTCATCTCCGTGGAAGCCATGACACCCGGGGAATATAAAGCCTTGGGCAAAGGACTAAGAATTGAGTATGGCGTCCACCCCACGCCCTTCGGGGAAGCGCTGGCCGCAACGACTTACCGCGGCCTCTGCGGCTTCTTATTCCTGGATAAGGGTAGGGAAAAAGAGGCCCTGGCCCAATTCAAAGGCCAATGGCCGGAAGCGGATTTTGTTCACGGCCCCTCGGCCACTGAAGAAGCTACCCGGAAAATTTTCCATTCTTCCCGGCCCAAGGGCGGGTTGAAACTCCTGCTGAAGGGCACGCCTTTTCAAATAAAGGTCTGGGAAGCGTTGCTGAGGATTCCGGCCGGTTGTGTGGCCGCCTATAAGGATGTGGCGGAGGAAATAGGAAGCCCCGGTGCTTCAAGGGCCGTTGGGACGGCGGTGGGGCAAAACAACATCGCTTACCTGATCCCATGCCATAGGGTGATCCGGGATACGGGAGTAATCGGGGATTACAAATGGGGTTCGAGCCGAAAAAAGGCCATCCTGGCCTGGGAAGCCTCACGGATTTAGGCGAGGATACCTTAAATTCAAGTAGCGAATCCACAAGCCCTTCGGCTCGCTTCGCTCGCTCAGGGCAGGCCAGACAAGTTATCTCTCACGATAATATTTCCATAAAATCGCTGAGCGAGTCCACCAGCCAGTCCGGATCGGCGGCGTTCAGGTGCTCCCTAGGCACGAAACCATGGGACACCAGGCCCACCAGCATACCCGCGGCGTGGGCGGCCTGGACGTCCACGGGCGAATCGCCAATCATAACGGCTTCCGAAGGTTTGGCCCCGATTTTGGAAAGGGCCGCCCAGAGAGGCTCCGGATGAGGTTTTTTGTTGAGGACCGCGTCGGCACCCAAGATAGCTTTGAAATAAGGGGAAAGACCCAACTTTTCCAAGGTGATCAAGGTGAACTCATGGGGTTTGTTGGAAACCAAACCCATTTGGATGCCTCGCCCCCTCAAGAAATCCAAAAGCTCCATCACGCCGGGGAAAACCACGGTTTGGTCCACGCAATGCTCCCGGTAATGCGCCTTTAAAACTTCCAACCCCTCTGAAAGCCTGGCCGGGTCTTCGGTTTCCAGCGCTTTCCGGTTCAAGTGCTCGATGCCCCAGCCGATATAACCGGTCACCACTTCCAAGGGAAGGGCGGGCATGCCGAAATGGACCCGTGCGGCATTAGCCGCCGCCGCGATGTCCTTCTTGGAGTCGATTAAAGTGCCATCCAGGTCGAACAAGACGGCCTTCAATGGAATGTCGACGCCCTTGAAACGCACCCGCAACTCCCCTTTAAAGCTGGTAAAGCCGGGGTAATTTAGCACTTAAAATTTGAAATTCAAAATTTTGTTTTCGGTTAAAATGCCTTAACTTTTACCGGGGATCCAAAATGAAAACGAAATTTCCTTTCCTCCCCTTGCCCCTCGGATACCTTGCGTCCGGCGTGCATGCGGGTTTGAAATCCAACCATAAACTGGATATGGCGCTTTTTTGCTCCAAGTTTCCGGCCACGACGGTGGGGCTGGTGACGACCAACAAGGCCAAGGCCGCTCCGGCCAAATATACCGTAAGGGCTTTGAGGGCCGGCGCGAAAATCCAGGCTATCGCGGTCAACACCAAGAACGCGAATGCCCTCACGGGCAAGCAGGGGGAAAAGGATGTCTTGAAGACCGTGGCCTTTGTCGCGGGCCTGCTCAAGGTTCCATCAAGTTCGGTCCTGGCCCATTCGACCGGAGTCATCGGGGTGCCGATGCCCATGCCCAAGATTTTGACGGGGGTGAGGCAGGCGGTCCTGCGGCTTTCCCGCATGGGCGGCATGGACGCGGCCAATGCCATCCTCACCACGGATACCTTCCCCAAAACCAGCGCCAGGGCCCTTTGGATCGGCGGAAAAAACGCCTGGCTGACCGGTTTTGCCAAAGGGTCGGGCATGATCCACCCCAATATGGCCACCCTGCTGTCCTACCTGTTGACCGACGTGGCCATCAGCCGGCCGCTTTTGGCGGAAGCTTTGAGGGAAGCGAACGAATCCAGCTTCCACCGGATCACGGTGGATGGGGATGTTTCCACAAATGATTCCGTCCTTCTCCTGGCTAACGGCGCCTGTGGCAACAAATCGATCGCGTCCAAAAACAAGGATTATCAGGTTTTTGTAAAGGCATTGAAGCAAGTCTGCCTGGACCTGGCCAAGGCCGTGGTTCGGGACGGGGAAGGCGCCACCAAGTTCGTTTCCGTTACCGTCCAGGGCGCCAAGAACCCCAAGGACGCCTACCTGGCCGCCATGTCGGTGGCCCAATCCTCCCTGGTCAAGACCGCCATCTTCGGAGCCGATCCCAACTGGGGAAGGGTGCTGGCCGCCGTCGGATATTCGGGCGCGGCAGTGGATGAATTCAAGGCTTCGGTCGTGATCGGCGGTTACCTCCTCTATAGCGGCGGGAAAAAGGTTTCTTGGTCGCGGGAAAAACTGAAGAAAATCCTGTCGGAAAAGAATGTGGATATCGTCGTTGATTTGAGACTCGGCAAGGCCAAGGACACCGTCTACACCTGCGACTTAACGGACGGCTACATCGATATCAACGGGCGTTACACTACCTGAGGGGGGATTATGAAAGATAAAAAAGAAACCCTGGGCAAGGTCGGCGAATTCGGGTTCATCGAGAAAATCCGGTCCGCCATGAAGGCCAGGAACCCCCATGTGGTGCTGGGCATCGGGGACGACGCGGCCATTTTCAAGCCAGCGAAGGGCCACGAACTGGTCTTTACCACCGACATGCTGGTGGAGGGCCGGCATTTCGACTTTAAATGGATCAGCCCCTGGCAGCTGGGCGCCAAGACCATGGCGGTCAACGTGAGCGATTGCGCGGCCATGGGCGCCAAGCCCACAGTGGCGGTTGTATCCCTGGGCGTTCCCAAGGACTACCCCGTGGCGAACCTGGAGGCTTTTTACGACGGCCTCAAGAGCTGGGGCGAGCAATTCGGTGCCCAAGTGGTGGGCGGCGACACGGTTGGGAGCGACCAATTCGTAGTCAATGTGGCCCTGGTAGGCGAAGTGGAAACGGGCCGGGCCCTGCGCCGTTCGGGCGCCAAGGCGGGGGATGCCCTTTTCGTGACCGGAACCCTGGGGGATTCGGCCGGGGGGCTCCACTCCCTTTTGCACCCCTCGGAAAAGGGAAAGGAAACCGCGCCCCTTTTGGTGAAACGGCACCTCACGCCCACCCCC
>JASHQZ010000303.1 GCA_030038835.1 candidate division FCPU426 bacterium | reverse complement strand
TATTCCAGCAAAATCCAAGGCAAAACCTGAGATTCCCACGTCGCAAACCGAGCCTATCGGCTCTGCTCCTCGGAATGACATCAAACTGAGACACTACCGAGCCGGCGTCAAAGAATTTTCCCCAAAACGGCTAGTAGTGTCCGGCGTGGTTCCTTTGCGTTATACTTGCCTTGATTTGGATTTCCCAAAGACCGCGGGCGGCTTCAATCCAATTTGGGCGTCGCGGGATACTGGAGGCGCTGAATGGTGAACGCGGTTTTGCAGTGGGGGTTGGTGCATGAGAGGGCGGCCCGGCTTTACGTCTTCTTGGCCGTCTTTTTAGCCATGGCTCTCTGGGAATACCTGGCCTCGCGGCGGAAGGAAAAAATCGGGCGCGGAAAACGCTGGCCCCCCAACCTGGCCCTGGCCTTCCTGGACACGATCCTCATCCGCATTGTTTTCCCGGCCGCGACGTTGGGAGCGGCCTTTGGGGCCGAGAGGTTTCGTTTCGGGTTATTTAACTGGGTGGAGGTTCCCCCGGCTTTCGCAGTGGTCTTCACCGTGGTGGCGATGGATTGGGTGGTTTACTACCAGCACCGGGCCTTCCATGCCATTCCCCTCCTCTGGAAGTTCCACCGCACGCACCATACGGATTTGGAGGTGGACGTCACCACCGGCCTGCGTTTCCATCCGGGGGAAATGCTCGTTTCAATGCTCGTCAAGAGCTTTTTCGTGGCGCTCTTGGGGGCACCGCCCTGGGGAGCCTTCCTCTTTGAGGCGCTCTTAAACGCCGCCACCCTGTTCAGCCATTCCAACGTGCGCATGCCCGGCTGGCTGGACTCGACGCTAAGGCTTCTCTGGGTGACCCCGGACATGCACCGCGTGCATCATTCGGCCCTTCCCGCCGAAACCAACAGCAATTTCGGCTTCAACCTTTCCATCTGGGACCGGCTTCTCATGACCTACAGGGCCCAGCCCAAGGAGGGCCACGAGAAAATGACGGTCGGCCTGGACGTGTTCAATGGGGAAAAATACCTGCCCCTGGGCAAACTGCTGGAACAGCCCTTTTTGGACAAAAGCGGGAAATTCGCCTGGAACCACCTTATCGAAAAGTAACTTCCCCGGGTTCCGTTATGGATTCGGCCGTTCATGGGTTGGTGGGCCGAGGTAGTTGCGGGCCAGGCCCTTTTGTCCGGCCTTCTTCAAAACTTCCGCGATCTTCCCTGGCAGCCGCGGGTCCCGCGGGTTTAAACGAATGGCTTTTTGGAAACATTGATCCGCCTCGGCCGCACGGCCCATCTCCAGGCAAACCTCGCCCATTTTAAAAGGCCATGAGAAATCCAGGGGCTGTAAGAGGGCGGCCCGTTGAAATAAATCCAGGGCCTTTTCCGGCTTCCCTTCCTTCAACTGGGTGGCGGCCAAGTTGGCCATGTAGACGGTATTTTGCGGGTCCTTGGATAAGGCGGTCTCAAAAGCCTCTTGGGCCTGCCCCAGCTTGCCCATGGAACCCAAGGTCATTCCTAAACTGTTATAATTTTCGGTTGTTTCCGGCTGAAGTTGGATGGCGTCCTGGATTTCCTGATAAGCGCCGTCGTAAAGGCCTTTCTGCTGGCTGAAAAACCACAAGTACCAATGGGTTTCGGCGATGTTCGGATCCAGGGCCTCGGACGCTTTGAATTTTTCGAGCGCCTCCTCCATCCTGCCTTTTTGGAACAAGGCAACCCCCCACCAGTCGTAAGTCACCGCGACGGGCGGGGAAAGCCCGGCTTCCTTTCGGTATTCTTCCAAGGCTTGGTCCAAAAGCCCTTCCTTTTGGTAGGCGACGGCCAGGTCGCCGTGCACAAAGGGGGCGGCGGGATATTGCCGGATCTCGGCCTCCCAAAGGGTCGCGGTGTTCTTCCAAACCCCGGCCTGCCGGAAAGTGAGGATCCCCAAAAGGACAATTAAACCGGTGCAGGCGGAAAAATAAACCAACCGCCGTGGATACCCATAAGAGGTGATCCCCCAAGCCAGGGGAACCAACAACCCCAAGCAGGGCAAATAGGCATAGCGGTCCGCGGCGGCCTGGGTGCCGATGGGGCCTAAAGTGGGCAGTAAGGTAAGTGCGTAATAAAGCCAAGCGGCGGCCAAAGGCGGTATTTTTTTCGATAGGCCCATGCCGCGGCCGAAATTCCAGCCACAGCCAAGAAGGCGGATGCCGATTCCAAGAACCAAAGCCCGTCCAGGCGGGAGGGTATCGGGTAAAAAGGGGCCAACCCCCAGGGTAACAAAGTTTGAGTGATGTAAAAAACCAGCGAATGGGAAGCATTCGCCAAGATGAGTCCGCCGCCGAAATTCTCCCGGGGGATATCGGTCCCCGCCGGCCCCCGGCTGAATATCGTTAACGGAACGCACGATCCCGCCAAAATCCAAAAAGGGGCTTTTTCCCACAAGGCGCGGCCCAGCCTGCCCCGCAACCGGTCCAGGGGCCATCCATCCAGGATCAAAAGGACCAGGGGCAAAGTCACCGCCATGGGTTTTGACATCAGTGAAAAAAGGAACAGGACCCAGCAAGCGGCCAATCGGGCCCGGACAGGTTGACCATCCCCGCTTGGCATTCCAAGGTAAACATAGAGGGCGATGAGGTAAAAGAAGGCGTAAAGCAAATCCATTCGCCCTGTGGCCCAGGCCACCGGTTCCACATGGAGGGGATGAAGGCCGAAGAGCCAAGCCGCCAGGGAAGCTACTGGAATTCCAAGGGGAAATGCCGTTCCTTCCGCCCGTGGTTTTTGAACGCGCCGCGTTAACCGCAAGACAAGGGCGAAGACGAGGAAGGTGTTCGCTAAATGCAACAAAAGATTGGTGGCGTGGTAAAGGAACGGTTGGGTCCCCCCCAGGGCAAAATCAAGGGCCAAAGACAGCCAGGAGAGGGGTATCCACCGGTGTAACTGGAAGTCGGTCAACATCCACCGGAGGGACGCATAGTCCAGGGAACGGATGTGCGGATTGTCCAAAATGACGACCGTATCGTCCCAATCGACAAAACCATTCGACAGGATGGGGAAATAAGCCCCCACAACCCCAAAGCAAGGAATAAGGCCCCAGCCCCAATGGCCAAAGACGCCGGAAAGCCTTTTAAAAACCTTTCTCATTCCATCGACCAAAGGAAGTCATGTGGAAAATTCCGCCACCAAAAAGGTGTGGTCCGAGGGTTTTTCCATTCCCCGGGGCTTGGTGTCGATCCAGATGTCCTTGAGCCGCCCGGCCATGGGCGGCGTGCCCAAGATCAAGTCGATCCTCCAGCCCGCGTTGCGCTCGAAGGCGCCGGGGAAGCGCATGTCCCAGAAGGTGTAATGCCCGCCTTCCTTTACTTTCTCCCGGAAAAGGTCCGTCCACTTTTCATTCAGGGTTTCCTCAAAGGCATTGCGGGCGTCGATGTGGAAGCAGGGATGCTCCTTGTTGCCCTTGGGGTTGTTGAGGTCGATCTCCGTGCGGGCCACGTTCATGTCGCCCATCCAAAGCGAAGGCTGGTCGTTGGGTGCGTTTTTCTCGAAATACTTCCTCAGGTCGGCCAGGTACTTGAGCTTGTACTGGTATTTTTCCGAGTCGATCGCGTGGCCTTGCGGGATGTAGGTGTTGAATAACCGCACGCCCGCGTATTCCCCGGTGATGAACCGCGCCTGTTCCTCCGCCTGCTTGTAAAAACCCCTGTCCACCTTTTCCAGGGGTTTTTGGGAAATGAAGGCCACGCCGTTGTAGCCCTTCTGCCCGTGAAAAACCACGTTCCAGCCCGCCTGTTCGATGGGTTCCTTGGGGAATTCCGAGTCCTGCACCTTGGTTTCCTGCACCGCCAGTACGTCGGGCTTTTCCTTCTTGAGCCAGCCCAAGAGGATCGGCATCCGGACCCGGATGGAATTGGCGTTGAAGGTGGCGATCCTTAAAACGCCCGGAGGGGTTTTGGCCGCCTTCGCCGGTTTCGGGTTCTTAGAAGGGGCCTTGGGTTTTGAGGGGGGGGTCTTCGTCTTGGGCATAAATCACTCCTTCCCTGGGTTTCTAGGCTTCATAATCCGACACCCGGCGCTCGGCGGTCAGCTTCCTTACTATTTCCGCCACCTTCAAGTGTTCCGGATGCTTTTGGTACTTCTCCAGGTCCTCCCGGCTCTTGAACTCGGTGTAGAGGGAAACATCGCTGGCCGTATCCGCGGGATTGAAGTTGACTCCCACTTCCAACGCCCGGAGTTCAGGGATCTTCCCCTTCAGGCCTTCCAAGGCGGCTTTCAGTTCCCTGGACGCTTCCGGCTTGGGCCTGCCCTCCGCGTTCTCCTTTAATTTCCAAAGGACGATATGTTTGATCATCCCGTTTCCTTTCCGGGGAGTTTGAAACCAGGGGGTTATTATTCGCCAAGGTTCGCGGAAAAAGAACCTCCTTTTTGGCTTTCATCTGCCCGCGAAAACCGTTAATTTACCCTGTCGTCATCGTTGGTATCCGCGGAAAGGCCGACAGCACTTGTGGGAGGGAACGGAATGGGATTACTTTCAGGTAAAAAAGCCTTCATCTTCGGGGTGACCAATGACATGTCCATCGCCTGGGGTATCGCCAAGGCGCTTCACGCGGAGGGCGCCGAACTGGGGTTCAACTACCTGGGGGAGGCCCTGGAAAAACGCGTCCGTCCCCTGGCCGAGTCGGTCAACGCCAAGCTGATCCTTCCCTGCGACGTATCCAAGGACGACCAGATTGAGGCCCTTTATAAGGAAGTGGAGAGGGCCTGGGGCAAGTTCGACATCCTGGTGCACTGCGTCGCCTTCGCCAATAGGGACGACCTGAAAGGCACTTTCACCAATACCAGCCGCGCCGGGTTCCACCTGGCCTTGGACATATCCGCCTACAGTTTGATCGCCATCACCCGCCCGGCGGTTCCCCTCTTGAACCCGGGCGCCAGCGTCATGGCCCTGACCTACTACGGCTCGGTGAAGGTGATCCCCAATTACAACGTGATGGGCGTGGCCAAGGCCGCCCTGGAGGCCAATGTGCGTTACCTGGCCTACGACCTGGGCCCCAGGAATATCCGCGTCAACGCCATCTCGGCGGGCGCCATCAAGACCCTGGCCTCTTCCGCCGTGGGCGGCATCAAGAGCATGCTGAAGGCTTCCGAGGAGATGACGCCCCTTCGCCGCAATGTCTCGCAGGATGAGGTGGGGGGAACCGCCGTCTATTTGGCCAGCCACCTGGCCTCGGCGGTCACCGGGGACATCCTTTACGTGGATGCCGGCGCCAATATCGTGGGGATGAACCTGGACATTAAGAAGGAAGAGCCCGGCGCCCCCAAAGCCTGAGTCAGGCCGACTTCCGGGATTCCTCCGCCGGAGCAAGTTCGCAATAAGACCTGGTCTCCACCTTTTGGGGGGCCAGGTTTTTTATTTCCACCCGCATGGGAAGGGTGTCTTCCTTTTCCATTCCCGGCACCCTGACTTCCATGGCCCCGCGGGGCGCCCATCCGTCGCCCGAGGGCGAAAGGCAGAAATCCAGCACCATCTCCCGGTTGGACTTGATCACGAAGCGGCAGCGGTGGA
>JASHQZ010000302.1 GCA_030038835.1 candidate division FCPU426 bacterium | reverse complement strand
GCCCTGACGGGCACCTTGGAAGGCCTCCTGGCGGTTCGTTGCGGGGAGGGTTTCGCGGAATGGCTGAGGGCCCAAAGACGGCAAAACCCCCTGGGCCAATTCGCCGCGGAGGAGGTTTTCGAGGAACTGATCTGCCTTTTTTGCCTCTACCTGTTCCACGTGTTTTGGCGGCCGGATTCCTTCCAAGTCGGGCCGCTCCATCCCTACCCCTCCACCCCCCGGAACTGGCCGGCTTCCCCGCCCCAGGCCGTTTGCGCCTTGGAAGTGGAAGGGAATAGGGTGGAGTTGAGGCTGTGGCTCAAAACGGCGGCGGACAGTTAGAGCCGATAACAAAATTCCACCAGACCCTCGCCCCTTGGGGGAGAGGGAAGGGTGAGGGGTGTCGGAAGCCAAGGAAATACCCTCATCCCAACCTTCTCCCCTTAAGGGAGAAGGGGGGAAAGCTTCAAAATCAAATTTTGTTACAGGCTCTTAATAGTCCGCGGTGGGCGGTCCAACCGGGCGACGGCGGTTTCCAATCTTGGCGGCCGGCTGTCGGCTGCCGGCCGCCTGTTCATTTTTCGTCGAGGATCTTCCTCACCTGCCGCACCATGTCCTCCAGGTCGAAGGGCTTCTGGATCAGGTGGATGTCCGCCGCCAGCACCCCCTGCTGGGAGAGGATTTCCTTCGGGTAGCCCGAGATGAAAATGACCTTGATCTTGGGCCGGGTTTTCCTCAACTCGTCGGCCAGTTCCTTGCCGTTCATCTTGGGCATCACCGTGTCGGTCAAGAGGAGGTGGATTTCCTCCTTGGTGCCCCAGGCCTTTTGCAGGGCTTGGAGGCCGTTTTCCGCGTCCACCACCTGGTAGCCGTATTTTTGGAGGGTTTTCACCAGCACCCGCCGGACGGGCGCCTCATCCTCGGCCAAAAGCACGGTTTCCGAACCCTGGGGAATGAGGTTCATTTGGCGGGGTTTGTCGGCCTTGGTCTCGGCCCCCCCCATCGCGGGGAAATAAAGCGAGAAAGTGGAGCCCATGCCCGGCGTGCTGTGCACGAAGATATGGCCCCCCCATTTCTGCACGAGGCCGTAAACCGTGGCCAGGCCCAGGCCCGTCCCCTTCCCGGCCTTGGTGGTGAAGAAAGGCTC
Organism: candidate division FCPU426 bacterium; assembly: GCA_030038835.1. Lineage (GTDB taxonomy): Bacteria > Oederibacteriota > Muellerivitia > Muellerivitales > Muellerivitaceae > JAJPJW01. Next base: position 14,792 of record JASHQZ010000302.1, on the reverse strand, counting down.
GAAGATGTGTTTTTGGATCTCCTCGGTCATGCCCGTGCCCGTGTCCGTCACGTTAAGCCGGGCGTAGCCGCCCGGCGGCAAACCGGGCCTCGCCTCCTCCCACAGGTGGGCGGGCTCCACCTGCTTGGTTTCCACGATCAAGGTGCCGCCCTTGGGCATCGCGTCCTTGGCGTTCAGCACCAGGTTCAGGATGATCTGCTGCATTTGACCCGGGTCGGCCTGGATGGGCTTCAAGTTTTTGTCCTGGATGATGGCCAGCTCCACGGTGGACTCGATGAGCCTCCGGAGCATCTTGTTCATTTCCGAGGAAAGCGCGTTCAGGTTGACCGGTTGGGGTTGGGACACCTGCTTTTGGCCGAAGACCAGGAGCTGCTTGGTCAGCTCGGCCCCGCGCTTGACGGCGTTCTGGATTTCCGACAGTTCCTCCCGCTTGGGGTCCTTTTCCTCCATGTTGGAGAGGAGGAACTCGGCGTTGCCGCCGATCACCGACAGCAGGTTGTTGAAGTCGTGGGCCACCCCCCCGGCTAGGCGGCCGATGGCGTTCATCTTTTCCGCCTGCCGCAGTTGCTCCTCGTGGTGGCGGAGGGAGGCCTCGGCTTTCTTGCGCTCCGTGATGTCCCGCAGGATGGCGGAGACCCCGATGACCTTGCCATGGGGGTTCTTCACGGCGGAAAGGGTGACGGAGACGTCCAACAGCCCCTCCTCCTTGCGCACCCGGACCGTTTCAAGCCCGGAAATGTTCTCCCCCCGCAGCACGGCTTGCCGAATGTCCAGGGTTTCCTGTTTGAGGTCTTCCGGCGCCAGGACGGTCACCGGCTGGCCCACGATTTCCTCCAGGGAATATCCGAACATGGCTTCCGCGCCCTTGTTCCAGCTGTAGATCCGGTGTTCCAGGTCGGTTCCGACCACCGCATCGGGGGTTTGCTGCAGGATGGCCGCCAGCTGGGCCTGGACTTCCTCGGCCTTCTTTCGCTCCGCGATGTCGCGGGCGATGACCGAAACCCGGAAAACCCTCCCCAACCGGTCCTTGATGGGCGAAAAGCTGATGGAAAGGGGGAGGTCCGACCCTTTCTTGCTGAGATGGATGGCCGCGAAATCGGAGACCGCCTCGCCTTGGCTGACCAATTTCAGGAGATCGGCGGTTTCGGCCTTGTTCTTCTCGGGCACCAAGGCCGAAAAATCCCTGCCGCCGATTTCCTCCGCGGTATAGCCGTAAATCTTGCTGGCGCCGGGATTCCAGCTCAAGATGACCCCTTCCGGGCTCAGGGTGTAAATGGCGTCGTTGGAGGATTCCACCACCGATGCCAGCCGGCTGATGGTTTCGATGAACCTTCTTTGGCTGGTGATGTCCCGGACGATGGCGGAGAGGCCGGTGATCCGCCCGTCGGCGTCCTTATAGGGGGACATGGAGACCGAGACGTTCACCAGCTGGCCGTCCTTCCGGCGCCGGACGGACTCGAAATGATGCAGGGACCCGCCGCGCTTGATGAGGTCGATCTGCTGCCGGTTCTCCCCCTGGTTCTCCTCGGTCTGGAGCATGTCCGCCGGCTTCCCCAGGGCCTCCTCCTCCGAATAGCCGTAAATCAGTTCCGCGCCGTGGTTCCAATGGGTGATGCGGCCTTCCAGGTCGCAGCCCATGATGGCGTCGTTGGAATTTTCCACGATGGTGGCCAGCCGGGCCGCCGCCTCCCGGGCCTTTTGGCGGTCCGTGACGTCGTGGAAATTGACCACCACGCCGTTGACCGACTTGACGTTCATGGCGTTCTTGACGAAAAGCTGCAGGGTCCGCCAGCTTCCGTTCTTGTGCCGGGCGCGGAAAAGGAAATCCTGGACCGGCCCCGTGGCCTGGTAAAGGCGCCGGAAGGCTTCCTGGATGGGGGCCTGGTCGTCGGGGTGGATCATTCCGATGCCGGCTTGGGTGACCTCCTCCCGGGTATAGCCCAGGATCCTCTCAACTGAGGGGCTCAAATACTGGACCCCCTTGGGTCCCACGATGGCCACCCCGTCCAGGGAGTTCTCGATGATTTCCCGGAAAAACTCCTCCTGCCGGCGCAGGGCGTCCTCGGCCTTGTGCCTCTCGAGGGCGTAGCGGATGGAGCGCTCCAAAAGCACGCTGTTGATGCCGTTTTTGTGGAGGAACTCGGCCGCGCCCAGTTGCATGGCCTCCAGGTCCACCTCGTAATCCCCCTGGCCCGTCAAAAGCAGGATGGGAATGGAACATCCCCTTCGCTTGGATTCCCGCAGGAAATCCAGGCCCGTTTTCCCCTTCAGGCGGTAATCCAGGACGCAAACGTCGTGGGCGGCCGCCTCCAGCCGGGAGAGCGCTTCCTCGTAAGTGGCGACCCTTTCCAGTTCGTAGCGCCGGTTCTTGACGCTGGAGAGCATCTTCTGGAAGATCATGAAATCGTCGGGGTCGTCCTCCACCACGAGAACCCGGACCGGCGTTTCGGACATGTGTTGAACCTCCCCGACGGTTCACGGCCCGCGGGCGGCGGCTTACAGGAATGATTTCGCCGGGAAAGGACCGGCTGTCACCTGTGATCCGTTGGACGCGACCCTCTGTATATCATTTATTCCCATTGGCGGGCAGCTCCACCGTGCCCAGCCAGTAGTTTTTAAAGGTTTCGATCAGTTTCACCAGTTCCTCGAAGGACAAAACCTTGGCGATGTAGGAGTTGGCTCCGGCCTCATAGCAAAACTGAATGTCTTCCTCCGATTGGGAGGTGGAAAAAACCACCACCGGGATCCTCCGCAGACGTTGGTCCGCCTTGAGGCGCCTCAAGGCCTCCCGGCCGTCCATGCGGGGCATGTTCAGGTCCAGGAGGATGACGATGGGCAGCGCTTGGCCGCCGCTATTGCCCCCTCGGATGAATTCCAAGAGGGCCTCCCCGTCGGGAACGGTGATGAAGGGGTTGGCCACCTTGTTCCTCTCCAAGGCCCGCTTGGTCATCAGGCAGTCGTCGTCATCGTCGTCGGCCATCAGGATCGGCCGGGTCGAGGGTATCGCTTTCACCATGGGGCATCTCCTTTCTTTCTCCAAGGTCCTTAACTTTGGGTTTAAGCCTTGCCCTCTTCAAGGGGCAAATCCACGATTTCCAGCCAGTAGTTCTTAAGCGTCTCCATGACGGCTAAAAGGCCGTCGAAGCTGACCGGTTTGGTGATGAAGGAATTGGCCCCCGTATCATAGCTGCGGATGATGTCTTCCTCGGCCTGGGAGGTGGTCAGGATCACCACGGGTATCTTTTTCAGCTCCGGGTCCGCCTTAATCAGCTCCAGCGCCCGCCGGCCGTCCATGCGCGGCATATTGAGGTCCAGCAGGATCAGGCAGGGCCGGGGGGAGGAAGCGGGCTGGGCGTAGGGGCCTTGCCGCCTCAGGTAGGCCATCAAGTCCTCCCCATCCTCCAAAAACAGGATGGGGTTGATGACCCGGTTTTTCCGCAGCGCCTTCTCGGTCATCATGCGGTCGTCCTTGTCGTCGTCCACCATGAGGATGGGCGACACGGTTCCTTTCGGGGTCATAGTTTCACTCCTTTGTTTGGGTTCTGCTTCAGGGGCAGGAGCACGCTGAAGACGCTCCCCTTCCCTATCACGCCCTCGGCGGTGATGGTGCCTCCGTGGCGCTCCACCACCTTTCGGCACACGGCCAGGCCGATCCCGGTGCCCTCATACTCGTCCCGGCCGTGGAGCCGCTCGAACACCTTAAAGATCTGTTCCGCGTATTTGTTCTCGAACCCGATGCCGTTGTCCTTGACCCGGATGAGGCATCGGGGGCTCCCGGGCTTCCCTTCCGTTGTCTGGGCTTCCACCTGGATTTCCGGCGGCACGCCGGGCTTTTGGAACTTCAGGGCGTTCCCGACCAGGTTCTGGAAAAGCTGGCGCATCTGGGTGGCGTCCGCCTGGATCGCCGGGAGGGGCCCCACCTCCACTTTGGCCTTTTTCTCCGCGATGCGGATCTCCAGGTCGGACAGGACGTCCCTCAGGACCTGTGAAAGTTCCACCGGCTCGAAGGGCTTGGCCTTGGTGGTCACCCGGGTCAGCGTCAGCAGGTCGTTGATGAGGGTCTGCATGCGGCCCGCGGCCGAGCGCATGCGTTCCAGGTAATCCTTGCCGTTGCCCTCCAACACGGAGCCGTACTCCTCGGCCAGGAACTCGGCGAAGGATTGGACCTTCCTTAAAGGTTCCTGCAGGTCGTGGGAGGCCACGAACACGAAATCCTGGAGTTCCCTGTTGCTGACTTCCAGGGCCTTGGTATAAAGCTCTAATTCTTGCTGGCGCTTCACATCGGTAATATCCTCGGAAATACCGAGAAGGTATTGGGGTTGATCGTCCTTCCCCCGGATCGGGATTTTCTTGGTGTGTAATATCCTTTTTCCGTTGGTTTTCGTATCGATGGGTTCTTCCTGTATGTCTTGGACGGTTCTTCCGTTTAACACGGTGCGGTCTTTAGCGGTAAAAAAATCCGCCTGGTCCTTGGGAAAAAAGTCGTAATCGCTCTTGCCGATGAGGTCGGTCCGGGGGATTCCGAGGATGTCCTCGCCAGCCTTGTTGAACATGACGAACCGTAATTCCTTCGCGTCTTTCACAAAAACCATATTCGGTATGTTCTCGAGGACGGAAGTAATGAAATCCCTCGTTTGGAGGGTTTCCTCCAATTTTTTCCTTTCGCCGATTTCGCGGAAAAAAGCCAGGAGCCGGTCCTGCCCGCCGATGACCGCCCGTCCCAAGGAAACCTCGATCCAATGGAGGCTCCCGTTCTTATGGCGGCCCTGCCACTCGAAGACCTGGGGTCCTTCGGCCGCGGCTTTCCTCATCCACTTCGCCGCGTCCTCCATCGTATAGCTGGGATTGCCCGAGGAAATATCGGCCGGATGCGCGGAAGTGAGTTCCTCCCGCGAATAACCCGTCATTTCAACGGCCTTTTGGTTCACGTCAAGGACCCGGCCCGTTTCCAGCTCGTGAATGAAGATGGCGTCGTTGGCCTTGTCGAAAATTTCGCGGTAATTGGTCTCCGAGGCCTTGAGGGCCTTTTCCTGGGCCTGGATCTCCCCCAGCATTTGATTGAAGGCGTCGGTTAAAGCCCCTAATTCGTCATCCCCGAATTTGCGGGCCCGGACGGAAAAATTCCGGTGGCCGGAGATGTTAAGGGCGACTTTGGCCAAGGCCAGGATAGGGCCGGAGATTTGCCTTTCCAGCAGCCTGGAAAGCAGCAAGGCGACCAAGATGGAACCGGCGATGATGGCCGCCGAAAGCCAGGCATAGGCCCGGTAACGGTCGGTCAGGGCGGAAAGGTTCGATTGGAGATAGACCATGCCCAGGGGCCGGTCTCCCTGGACCACGGGGCAAAAGACGTCCAAATGGCCGCCCCTGTACCCCGAGGCGCCTGGGACGGCGGGAAAGGCGCTGTCGGGCGCCGTGGCGGGGTACCTGGCGAAGAGCTTTCCCTGGCTGTCGTAAAGGCAGGCTTCGTTCATCCGCCGGTCGTTCTTGAGCGCGGCCAGGATATCGGTGGCGTCGGCCGGGTTTTGGAACGCGAGGGCGGCCGTGGTATTAGCCGCGATGATTTCGGCGCGCGTCTGGTAGGACTGGACCATGTTCCGGTGCAGGGAGATGAATTCATAGGCGACGAATGCCGCGCAGGTCAGCAACAGCACCGTCCCGCTGGCGAGAAGGTTGACGATCATCAGTTTCCGCCGGATGGGCATGTCCCTGAATTTCATGGTCAATCCTGTCCAGGCCCGACGATTTCAGCCAGCCGGAGCACCTGGGAGCTGATGGTGAGTTCGGCGCTTTTGGCGGCTTCCGGGTTGATTCGGAAGTGGATTTTGTTGTCCTTTATGACGAAACGCACGATTCCCCCGTCCCGGATGAAGCCCTCCGTGTCCCCCACCGTGAGGATGTTCAATCCCTTCAGTCCGGAAAGGATGCTTTCCATCTTTTGGCTCTCGGAGCTGCTGATGAACAAAATCTGGCATTCCTTGGCGTCCTCGACGCTGCTGTAGCGGCGGATGACCAGCGGATGGCCGTCCACCTTTTCGCCGTTCACGGCTTCGTCCAGGAAGCCGTCAAAGGGGTCGTTCCCCAGGACGCCGATGCGGAAGGGTTCGTCGGGCTGGCTGAAGGCGGCGGGGGGCCATGTGACGAACTGCGCGAAATTAAAGAGGAAGACGGCTTTGATCTGGTATTCCTTGGAAACGCCTGTTTCGGCCTCCAAGGGCGCGGCCAGGGCCCAAAGCATGGACAGGGCCACTCCCATCCGGAGCGCCCGCCCATGTTTGGAAACCGTCAAAACCGGCACGTGACTTTCCCGTAGACGCTGCGTTGGATCCATTCGTTCTGGTTCGTACCGGAAACCAGGTATTCAACATGTTCGTAATGCAAAAGATTTTGCCCGGTAACGGAAATTTCCAGGTTCGAAGTCAGGTTCCAGCCTAAACGGGCGTCCAATTCGGCGTAGCTGGGGACCCGGGCAGCGGCGCCGTTGTTGTTGTAGACAATGGAATCAATCCAACGGAAAGCCGGGTCGAACTCCAGGTCCCCGGGCAAGTCCATGGAAGAACGCAGGAAAACCTGGTTCGGCGGATCGGCCGTTTCGTTGAGCGCGTTGTTGATGTCCGTCGTGCCCGGCTTCACCCAGACGTTCTCCTGCAACAGGTCGTAACCGGCGTGCAAGCGCCATCCCTCCAGGACCTGGTAGTCGGTGGTGAGTTCGACGCCGCCGGTCTGCGCCAACAGGTTGTTTTGGAAAACATAGGGCAACGGGAGGTCCAAGAGTCCGTTGGGCGGGCTGATGCCCGTGCTCCGGATATCGGTGTAATTGTTGAAGAAGGTCGAAATGGACGTGGATAATTTCCGGTTCCATTCGGCCCGGTAGCCCAATTCATATGCAATGAGAATTTCGGAAACGAAATCGGAACTTCCCGTTAAAAGAGCCTGGTACCCAAAGGGGTCGAGTTTAGGGGTCGACAGTTGTTCGTCCTCGTCGACCCTAGACGGCATCCGGACGGCCCTGGAAACTGCGGCCCACAGCATTTGTCCATTGTCCACGTCCCATTTAACCCTCGCGCTGGGCTCCACTTCAAAGCCCGTATAGTCGTTATGCTCGAGTTTGCTCCCGAAGATGAAGGAGAAATTTTTGGCCAAAAGCATCTCATCCTGGGCGAAGGCGTTGTACAAATTCTGGTCCAGCGTTGAGGGGTCATAGGCAAGGCCGGGAGCGGCCTGGTCCACTTCATGGGTGAACTGGTAGCCCAAACCCGAAATAAGGTTGTTCCAATCGTTCAGGTGGAAACGGTATTGGAGGTCGATGTCGTAGGTGTCGAGGGTGTCCACCAGCGGCCCCGAAGGCGCCAAGGTGACCCCCAAGTCTGTCACATCGGCGGGAATGGGATCGTCCAGGTAGGTCTGCTCGTAATACGACTGAAGGCTCAAGTTGGAATCGTCGGAGAAGGTCCGGGACCAGCGCCCCAGGACGTTGCCGCCGCTGGTCTGGGAATTGCCGCCGGTCGAGATGTTTTGGTTCCCGTTGTAATAATCCCCCTGCAAAGTGAACGTCTCATCGGATGACGCGAGGGCGTCCATCCGGAATCCACCCTGTCCCATGTGCCAGGAGTCCGGGGCCACATTTCCACTGGGATAGAAGTTTTCGTCGCCCTCGTCGAAGTATTTGCCGTAAAACCTGTAGAAAATATTCGAGTCGAAGACGCCACCATAGCGCACCCCGGTGAAATCCTGGAGCTCCGTTCCGCCGCCGCCTTCCACGTAAATCCCTTGGGTGTCCTTCGCGCTTTTGGTGATGATATTGATGACGCCGTTGACCGCGTTGGCGCCCCACAGGGTGCCTCCCGGGCCGCTGATGACCTCGATCCGGTCGATGTCCTCCATCAGATAGTCCTGCGTGTCCCATAGCACGCCCGCGAAAAGGGGCGTGTAAAGGGTCCTTCCATCCATCAAAACCAGGAGCTTGTTCGCCAAATCCGTGTTGAATCCGCGTGCGCTGATGGCCCAGTCGTGGGAATTCTTTTGGTCCACTTCCAGGTTGTCCGCCAGCCGAAGGGCTTCCGGGATGCTGGAGGCGCCCGAACGGATGATTTCGTCGTTGGTGATGACGTCGATGGCGGCGGGCGCTTCCCCGTAAGGTTGGGGTTGTTTGGACACGGAGGTGACGTCCACGTTCATGAGTTCCTCCAGGCTCATTTTTTTCATCGCCGTCTCCGCGGATCCTTCGGGAGTGGCGGTGGGCGGAAGGGTTCCCGGGGAGGAAGAGTTGGCGTTTTCCGCCGCTGTCGGCGAAGGTGTCGGGTTCGTGGATGCTTCGGGCGTGGCGGTGGTTGAGGCGCTTTCTTGGGATGAAGGATTTGTGTTTTCTGTCGCTATCGGCGAGGGTGTTGGGCTGGGTGTCTGGGTTTGGGCGCTGGAAAAATCTGGAAAAATTAAAAGGGGGAGAACGAAGGAAAGGACATAAGGCGTTGGGGTGAAACGCCGGGCGGCTTTAACCGTCCTTTTTGTCATGGAACGATCTCCTAATTCTTTATTTTTCCTTTTCAAGGATTTCAAGACGAACTCTTGACGCTGGTGTCGGAAGAAAGCCTTGGAAAAAGGACTTTTCCACCGCTCAAAAAATTATCAATTTGAAAAGAACCACGGAGGATGGGGCAGCATCACAAGATGTTGCGGGGAAAATCCCTGGGGGGCCAAGAACCTGCTAGGAACCCGCAACAAATATATTTAGGATAAGGATAAACCCGCAGTTAATATTTGTAAAATGAAAACCCCGTCCATGGCATGAAAGGGGTTTCTTAAAATGGACAGAAAACCAACAATTATTGATCCTCTTTGTAACCCGTTAGAAACCGGCTTTTTTCATTAAACCTGGAAAGTCCTAGTCTTTGTTCCTATGGTTGCCCCAAAGGAGAACGAAAATGACAACGGCAAAAATCCGAAAAATAAGCCAAATCGTGCAAGGCCTTAATACCTCCGACGGGGCCGGCGTGAAGTTGAAGCGCATCCTGGGGAGCCCGGAATTGAACCAACTGGACCCTTTTCTGCTTTTGGACGAGTTCAAGAACGACAACCCCGATGATTACGCGGCCGGCTTTCCCGACCACCCCCACCGGGGCTTTGAGACCGTGACTTACATGGTGGCCGGCTCCTTCACCCACCGGGACTCCAAGGGACATGAGGGGCACCTGAACGCCGGGTCCGTGCAATGGATGACCGCCGGAAAAGGCATCATCCACAGTGAAATGCCCGAACAGGCCGATGGCCTGGCTTGGGGTTACCAGCTTTGGCTGAACCTGCCCGCCCAATTCAAGATGACCGATCCCAAGTACCAAGACCTGCCCTCGGAGAAACTTCCGGTGGTCGAGGAAAAGGGAATCCGCGTGAAAATCCTGGCCGGTGAGTACAAAGGGGCCCAAAGCCCGGGGAAATCCTTCATTCCCTTCACTTACCTGGATGTGAGCCTGGCGCCGGGGGCCGTTTTCGAAAGAACCGCTCCCCCGGACCAGAGCACCTTTATTTACGTGATCGAGGGGAAGGCGAAAACAGGCCCCGAAACCGAGCCCAGTTATGTGAAAGCCGGCTTTTTGGGGGTTTTCGGGGAGGGGGACTTGGTCCGCCTGGAGGCGGGGGATGAAAAACCGGTCCGTCTTCTTTTCGCCTCGGCCCAGAGGTTGAACGAACCCGTGGTCCGCGGCGGGCCCTTTGTCATGAATACGATGGGCGAATTAAAACAGGCTTTTGTCGATTACCAAACGGGAAAGCTGGGATAAAAAGCCGCTTCCCCGTTCCAAAGAACGGCTGGATTCCCCCAAATATGACTTGGATCATAAGAGCCTTGGCCGAATGGCCCTAACCTTGGGTTAGGCCCCACGATGAACCTGGGGCTAATGAACGGATCGTTGATGGACCCGACCTGAAGGTAGTGACTCAGTTTGAGTCTTGAGTCGTCGTTGCGAGGCCCAGCCCCAATCGGGGCGATTTGGGCCAGGCTTGTGGTAGTTGGCCGAATTCAGGCCAACCATCCTGGGGCTTTAGCCCCAGGACAATCTCAGGCAGTTATGCCGGAAATATCAACGGTAAAACCTGAGATTCCCACGTCGCAAACCGAGCCTATCGGCTCTGCTCCTCGGAATGACGGCAAACTGAGTCACTACCGACCCGGACGATCCTTAAAATTTAGGGCGGCCTTATGGACAAAATCTACTTGAAGCGTCTGGGCAAAAACGTCAGGGAAATCCGCAAGAAACGGGGCTGGACCCAGGAAAAATTGGCGGAGCAAGCCGAAATCCATCCGGTTTACGTGAGCTATATCGAGAAGGGGTCCCGGAACCCCTCCATCAGCAAAATTTTCAAAATCGTCCGAGCTCTGGATTGCGGGCCCTCTGAGGCTTTTCGGGGAATCCTCTAACGCCCGCTTGGAGCCGGCCATTGCCAAGCCCTGGCGCCGATTTTAAAAAAAGCGGCAAAGTTAGCCAAAAGGGTTTCAAGCCGGCTGTTGGCACTGGGGACAGGCCAGGCGGCTGTCGAACCAATGCCCGCCTTCACGGACGTAATCCGGGTACAGCTCCAGCACCAGTTCCGCGTTGCACTTGGGGCACTTCACGCCCTTTGCCAGGCCGATATCCTCTTCGAGCTTGGCCGCGTCCTCTTGCCCGGCTTTCACGAGAATTTTATAGACGGAGGCGCTTCGTTGGACTCCCGCCTGGTCCAGTTGCTCCTTGATCTTGCTGAGGATTTGCCGGGGGGTATAAAACCCCTTGACCGTATAGTCATTGGCGCCCATTTCCAGGGCTTTCTTGATGTCCTTCTGCTCCCCCATCACCGAAAAGATGATCACCGGGATGGCTTTAGTGGCGTTATCCGCCCTCAACCGGCGCAGCACTTCAAATCCGTCGATCTTGGGCAGGCCCAGGTCCAGCAGGATCAAATGGGGCCTTTTTTCCCTGGAAAGTTCCCATCCCTTCTCGCCGTCCGGGGCGGTTAAGACGTCGTACCCTTCCTTGGAAAGGACGTCCGAGTAGATCCGCCGGAACCCATCCTGGTCTTCAACGATTAAAATAGTCCCCTTGCCCATGGAGAGCCTCCCTCGCAATGACGGTTTCAAAAAATTTTAGGCCGAGCCCCGGAATCCAGGTTAATTATATCGGTTAAAACCGTTTTGGCCTTTTATTTTTGCCTTCGGTGAAAAACGAACAGGCCCGCTAAAATGACGGCCTCCCCCCCGGTAAAAAGGAACCAATCATAATTCCCCGGCGCATAGTTGGAGCTGATTTCCCGGAAACGGGGGTCGCCGGCCAATTGCAGGAATTTCTTCCAATACCCGCCCTCCAAGATCAGCCTTCCGAAGTCGGCCAGGAAGGTGGTAAGGATCGCGAAACCGCCCGCGATCCACAAGGCCCATTCCTGGAAGCCGGGATTTTCCTTGGAGTCCAAGAGGAGAAGGGCCAGGACGATCATGGTGCAGGATGCGATCACGGGAGCCAGCACCGGGCCCACCCAGGGCCAGGGGACGAGGAACAACACGTCGAAGGTTTGGAAGGATGCGGGCCAGCCCAGCAGGGCCTTCAACCAGACGTAGTAAAAAATGTCCCAGACCGCGAAGGTGAAAAGGAAATAGGCGAAGCGGTCTTTCCAGGAGGAAGCGGCCAGGTAAGCCACGGCCAAGAGCAGGACCAGGGTCGAAAGCTCCCGCAGGCTCTCGATCGCCAAAGCGTGGGGATCCATGAACTTCCGCAGGGGAAAGGCGAAACCTTCCGGGCAATAAAGCTGCCGCAAATAGACCACCACGGCGCTTTCCAGGTAGCCCATGGCCGCCGCGAAAACCGCCGCGGCCGCCAGTTGCCGGTATTCCCCTGGCCGCATCAGGCGGGTTTCGCGGCGCAGGAAACCGGCCCTTGTTCCAACAATCCTCCCAGGGCCTTTTTCTCCGCATCGTCCAGGATTTTCTCGATCCGCCCGAAAACAACGTCCTCCTCGAAGCGGACATGGTTGGCCAAGGTTTCCGCGAAAGAAAGCAGGCTTGGTTTCGTGGCTTGGGCCAGGAGGAATTCCAGCAGGCGGTGTTCTTTCCGGACGCGGTCCGGTTCGGGTTCTTCCCTTCCCATGTGGCCCTCATAAAGGGCCAGCATTTTCTCCTCATCCCAAAAATGAGGCCGCAGCTCTTCCTGATAAAATTTTTGGAGCTCGGCGGCGGTTTCCTCCACGCAAGCCTTTTCCCGCTTCGGATCGGCGGCCGAAAGGGCTTCTTTCACCTTTTTCGACGCCAGGAGGGCCCGGTGGTGCGATTGGCTCAGCGGCCATAGGAATTTTTCGCGTTTCATGGAAACCGCCGTTTCCTACGAGGCTTTCTTTTCCGGGTCCGCGAGGGGTATGGCGTGACCCCAGCCGTCGGGCACCAGCACCCCCCGCCGGGAAATTTTCTCGGTCATGAGGGTGTTGCGCATCAAGAGGCAGGAGACCAGGTAGGAAGCCGCGCAGCCCGCGAAAAGGGGCAGGAGCCCCAGGGGCTGGTGGGTCAATTCGAAGGCGAAGACCACCGAGGCCAGGAAGGCCCGGGAAGCGCCGGCGAAGAGCGCGGCCATGCCCACCAGGGCGCCGATCCTCAAATCCAATCCCGCCGCAGGCCAAACCCAGGCTAGTCCGGCGGTTAAAATCACGCCCAGCCCGCCGCCGATGGTGAACAGGGGGGCCAGGGTGCCGCCGGAGGTGCCGCTGCCCAGGGAAACGCACCAGGAGAGGAACTTGAAGAGGGCCAGGGCCAGGACCGCCCGCAGGGTGAAATCATTGGCCACCAAATGCTGGATGTTGTCGTAGCCCACGCCCAGGGTGTGCGGCGCGAAGACCCCAATGACGCCTACGGCAATGCCCCCCAGGGCGGGCCACCATTTCCAATGGAGGGGGACATGCTCAAAGCCGTCCTCCACGGCGTAAACGGCCTTGGTGATGAGCACCGCGAAAACCCCGACCAAGGCTCCCAAGAGGGTGTAAACCGCCAGGGCGCGGGCCGGGGGGGCCGCCAAGTCCGCCATGGGGAACATGGGCGCCGGCCCCGCCAGGAGGTTCCGCATGCCTTCCGCCGCTGCGCTGGCCAGGGCCACCGGAATGAGGGAACGGGGGTGGAACTCAAACAACAAAAGCTCCATGGCCAAAAGCGCGGCGGAAACCGAAACCCCGAAAGTGGCGGCCATGCCCGCGGCCGCGCCCGACGCCAAGAGGATTTTCCGCTCGTCCGGGGTCACCCGTGTCCATTGCCCCACGACCGACCCGAAGGCGCCGCCCGTGGCGATGATGGGCCCTTCGGCCCCGAAGGGGCCGCCGGTTCCGATGGAGATGGCCGCCGAGAGGGGTTTAAGCCACGTCAGGATGGGATGGATGCGGCTTTCCTTGGTGAGGATGACCTCCATGGCCTCGGGGATTCCGTGGCCGCGGATGGCCTGGTGGCCCCAATAGGCCATGAACCCGACGATGAGGCCCCCGGCCACGGGGACTAGGATCACCCCCAGCCCCAGGCTGTTGCCCGCGGGTGAAACCGCCCCAAAGGACAGCCGGTGGTAGAAGGAAATATTCGTGAAAAAGGCGATAAGTTTGACCAGTCCCTGGGCCACCAGGCCCACCACCAGGGCGACCCCCACGGAGTAGGCGCTGATGAGGAGGGTCCGGGGGCCCAAAATCCCCTTCCCCGTCCTCAAGGGAAAAAGTTCCGGCTTCGGGTGCGGCTTCCTGTTTTGTGGCAAGTGTTACCCCTTGAACGGCGATTTCCCACAGCTTAACGGCAGGTGAAATGTTTTTTCAACCCGCGTTGGAACCGAAGCGGTGCTGCCGTAGGCGGGGGAAGAAAAAAAGGGTTGTTTATCCGCGGGACTGGGCTTCGCTGGAGGGAGAACCTCAAGCCCGGCCTTGGGTTTGGAACACCGGGCGGGCTAGGGAACTTCCAGGTTCAGGGTTCCCGCTTGGCGTTCATCATAAATCGTGGTTTGGGTCGAATTGTAGATCGTGGCCTGGAACACCTGGTTGGCGGCTGCGTGACCCGCGGTCAGGCCGAACTGGGAAGCGTTCAAATCGAAGCTCTCGTCGGTGTATTCCTCCCCGTCGGCGACGACGGGGCCCAGGGTCACCGAACTGCCGTTGGAAGTGTCGGTGAGCTGGATATAACTGGTCACGGGGGTGGAGCCCGGCACGTAAAGATACGCGTAAAACTCGAACGTCTCGCAATACCCGTCCTCCCCAGTGGTCGAACAATCCAAGGAGACGCCGCTGGGTTCGAAGAATTCCGTCGGCGCCTCCAGCGTCATGGGCGACCCGGTGGGTGTGGCGGAATCCTGCAGGGCGTAGCTGGGGTTGAGCAAGGACACCCGGAAAGGAACCTGGGTGGAGGTCGTGACCCCGAAAGCCCCGGCCGACCAGGTGACCGGGAAATCATTGGGGCCGGCCCCCGTATAGCTGACGGGGCCCGCCGTCACGGATTGGTTGCCGCCGTTGGCCGTGTCGGTGAGGACGATATAACTGGCCTCCGGAACGCCTTGCGGCGCGGCGGCGTCCACGGTCAGCACGAAGTTTTGGCAGCCGCCGGCGGTCGATTGCAGGCAGGAAAGCGAGCTGGAGGCGATATGGGCGGCGGGATATTCCAGGTTCAGGGTTCCCACCGTCTCCGTGTCCAAGGTGGCCCCGCTGGAGGCGTCCAAAAGCTGCGCCTGGAACACCTGGCTGGCCGCCTCCTGTCCCGCCGTCACCCCGAACTGCTCCGGCGTAAGGTCCCAAGTGTCGCCGGCGTAATCCTCCTCGAACGTCACCGG
>JASHQZ010000301.1 GCA_030038835.1 candidate division FCPU426 bacterium | reverse complement strand
GAAAAAGCACGATAAGATATTTTGCGTCCGACACGGCAAGGCCTATTGGGACCGTGCTTTTGACGGCCCCCTGAAGGACCTCCAGTCCCTCCCCGGCTACTACCTGGTCACGGGCGGCCCCCAACAGGTCTCCCTGCTGAAGAAGGAATGGAAAGGCTACACGCCGGTATGGGATTGGAGCGATTTACCGGGCATTTTGGTCGAAAGCGCCGTCGTGGCCGATTGGGATGAAAGGGACAACCCCGCCCTTATCCTGGCCGCGGATTCGCTCAACCAGAGGATTTTCCTGGCCGACGCCAAGGCCCGGAATCCCAAGATCCGCTGGGAATACAAATTGACGGCCCCACCGGTACGGGTCCACCTTTGCACGGACAGCGGGAACTTCCTGGTGGTGCTGGGGGATTCCACGGTGGAGGAGGTCTTTTTCCAGGAGGACAAGGTGATCTGGCGGCTGGGGAAGGCGGACGGCCTCCTGGACATCCGGGACGCGGTGCGTGACCCTTGGGCCAACACCTACGTGGCCGACGCGGCCGCGGGCGACGTGCTTTGCTACGGACCCCAAAGGCAGTTGAACTGGAAAACCCACCTGCCTTTCGCGCCCGGGCCTTTCGAGGACATGTCCCTCTCGCTCTTCCGGGAAAACCACAAGCGCATGGTCATGGCAGCGGTGCATTTTTCCGGGACCGGCCCCGAGTCCCGGAACGTGATTTACGTCTTGAGCGCGGAAACCGGCAAGGTGACCGCCTGGAACGACCACGATGACAAGGGCGGGTATCCGGACTTCACCAAGGCCGTGCCCGACCAAGCGGAGTACTATAAAAAGCAATAAGGCGAATTTTGAATTGATGGGAAAAATTTCGCTTTTCGTTGTTTTAAAAACGCGCTCAAAAGAGAAGTCGAAATGAAACCGGCTTTTTCGTTAAAAAATATTTTAGCGGCTGTCGGTATGACGGCCTTGGCGGTTCAAACCGCCCTTGCCGGGGTGGTGTCGCTGACCGACGCGGAAATCCTCCAGCTGAAGGCCTTGGCGAAATCCTCGCCCGAGGCGGGGATGTGGGTGGATTCCGTCGAACGGCAGGCCGAAGAAGCCCTGGAGGAAACGCCCAACCCCGTCGCCCAAATCCAAACCGCCGGGAAATTGCAAGGAAGCCCGGAAAAAACCGAAACCCAGGAAGCCCTGAAAGACATGCCCCGCATGAGAGCTCTGGGGCTGGCCTTCGCCCTGACCGGCCGGAAGGAGTACGGCCAAAAGGCCCAAGCCTATCTTTGGGCCTGGGCCAAGACCTGCCAGCCGCCGGAGAACGCCATCGACGCCACCAACCTGGAGGCGCTCCTGGAAACCTACGACCTCCTGCGGCCCCACTTGGCGGCCCAGGTCCGGGCGGTCCTGGACGACTGGGTGAGGTCCGTGGCCCAGACCCTGCTCGATTCCGACGACCCCTCCAAGGGGACCTATTGGAACAACCACAAGTCCCACCGGCTGAAGATCGCGGCCATGGCCGCCTTCACGCTCAACGATACGGCGCTGGAAAGCCAGGTTTGGGGCAAGCTGAAATCCCTGCTCAACCGGAACCTCAACCCCGACGGGACCACCCTGGATTTCATGGAAAGGGACGCCCTGCATTATCAGGTTTACGACCTGGAACCCCTCCTGCGCGCCGCCATGATCTACCAAAGGGCGGGAATGGGCGACCTCTACCGCTGGAAGACGGACCAGGGCGCCTCCCTCCAAAACTGCGTGGCCTTCGTGGTGCCTTTCGCCAAGGGCGAAAAAACCCACGCGGAGTACGTGCACACCACCGTGAAGTTCGACCTGGAACGCGCCGAAAACCACGAGAAGGGGCACGCCATTGGGGGGCTTTTCGATCCCAAGGCCGCGATCCATTGCCTGGAGCTGGCGCAGTTTTTCGAGCCGGGCCTGAGGGAACTGGTGGGGGCCCTGGCGGGCCAACCGGACTCCGCTTACCCCACCCCGCAAATCCTCCTCAACGACGTCACCCGGCCTTCGGCGCCGGGTCCGGGGGCGCCATGAGCCCTTGGCCCCCAGACCTCCTGGCGAAATTGAGGGATTGCCGCAAAGCGGTGGTCCTGACCGGCGCGGGGATTTCGGCGGAGTCGGGGATCGCCACTTTCCGGGACGCCAACGGCCTCTGGGAAAAAGTGGATCCGATGAAAGTGGCCACGCCCGAGGCCTTCGCCGAAGACCCGAAATTCGTATGGGAGTGGTATGAGGCCCGGCGCCGCCAGATCGCAGCGGCCGAGCCCAACCGGGGCCACGACGCCATCGCCTGGATGGAAGGCTATTTCCCGGGGTTCACCCTGGTCACCCAAAACATCGACCGGCTCCACCAAAAGGCCGGAAGCCGCCAGCCCCTTGAGCTGCACGGCAGCTTGTGGATGGTGCAATGCACCGGGGAACCCTCCTGCGGGGAATGGGAGGACCGCCACGAACTGGCCCGCCTGCCCCCCCAGTGCCCCCAATGCGGTTCGCTTCTGAGGCCCGGCGTGGTCTGGTTCGGGGAAGGGCTGCCGCAACAAACCTGGGACGAGGCCGAAAAGGCGGCCCGGGCCTGCGACGTTTTTTTCGTGATCGGCACCTCGGCCCTGGTTTATCCCGCCGCCGCGCTGCCGGAGGACTCCCTCAGCCGGGGAAAACCCGTCATCGAGATCAACCCCGAGGAAACGCACCTTTCCAGCCGCGTCACGCTTTCATTGCGCTCCAAGGCCGGGGA